>NZ_JBSHKH010000017.1:0-88990 GCF_053643595.1 Streptomyces sp. NPDC055506
CGCAGCGACCAGGAATGGGTCCAACACTCACTCCTGCTCACTGAATAGGAACGGTCTGAGAGGCTGGAGGCATGCGCGAAGTTCAAGCCCGTGCGGGCACGGGACAGGTCATCGTCATCGGGGCGGGTATCGCGGGCCTGGCCGCCGCGCACCGGCTGCTGGAGCACGGGGCGCGGGTGACCGTGCTGGAGGCCTCCGACCGGGTCGGCGGCAAGCTGCTGCCCGGGGAGATCGCGGGCGCGCGCGTGGACCTCGGCGCCGAGTCGATGCTGGCCCGCCGCCCCGAGGCGGTGGCGCTCGCGCGCGAGGTGGGCCTCACCGACCGCCTCCAGCCCCCGGCCACCGCCACGGCCTTGATCTGGACCCGGGGCGCACTGCGCCCGATGCCCAAGGGACATGTGATGGGCGTCCCCGGCACCGCCGCCGCCCTGTCCGGCCTGCTGTCCGACGAGGGCCTGGCCCGCATCGAGCGCGACGCCGAGCTGCCCCGCACCGAGGTCGGCGACGACGTGGCGGTCGGGGAGTACGTGGCGGAGCGCCTGGGCCGCGAGGTCGTCGACCGCCTGGTGGAGCCCCTGCTGGGCGGCGTGTACGCGGGCGACGCCTACCGCATCTCGATGCGCTCGGCCGTCCCCCAGCTCTTCCAGGCCGCCCGCGCCCACACCTCCCTGACGGAGGGGGTCCGCGAGATCCAGGCGAAGGCGGCCGCCGACCGGCAGACCGGCCCGGTGTTCATGGGCCTTCAGGGCGGTGTGGGCACCCTGCCCCTCGCGGTGGCCGAGTCGGTCCGGGCCCGCGGGGGCGAGATCCTGACGGGGACGCCGGTGACGGAGCTGCGCCGCACCCCGGCGGACGGCGGGTGGCGGGTCGTCTCCGGTGTGCACGTGTGGCACGCGGACGCGGTGGTCGTCGCCGTCCCCGCCCCGGCCGCCGCCGCCCTGCTGCGCGCCGACAGCCCCGGGGCCGCCGCCGAGCTCGGCGCCGTCGAGTACGCCTCCATGGCCCTGATCACCCTCGCCTACCGCCGTGCCGAGGCGGCCCTGCCCGAGGGCAGCGGCTTCCTGGTGCCGCCGGTCGACGGGCGCACCATCAAGGCCTCCACCTTCGCCTCGCGGAAATGGGGCTGGATCGCCGAGGAGAACCCCGGCCTGCTCGTCCTGCGCACCTCCGTCGGGCGGTACGGCGAGACGGAGATCCTCGACCGCGACGACACCGACCTCGTGGAGGTCTCCCGGCGCGACCTGAAGGCGGCGACCGGACTGGACGCCACACCCGTCGCCACCCGCGTCACCCGCTGGGACGACGGCCTGCCTCAGTACCCGGTCGGGCACCACGCGCGCGTGGCCCGCGTCCGCGAGCACCTCGCCGGACTGCCCGGGCTCGCCGTGTGCGGCGCCCCGTACGACGGCGTCGGCATCCCGGCCTGCATCGCGAGCGCGTATGCCGCCGTCGACCAGATCCAGGGGGACCTGCGGGGTGTGGAGGAGCTCACCGCCCACCCGGTGCAGAGCCTGCACGGCGGAGCAGGAGAATGAGGACATGAGCAACGACGCCTCCACCCCCGAGACCGGCAGGATCCCGAACAAGGGCAAGCTGGCCAAGGACCTCAACGAGGTCATCCGCTACACGCTCTGGTCCGTCTTCAAGCTGAAGGACGTCCTCCCCGAGGACCGCGCCGGGTACGCCGACGAGGTCCAGGAGCTGTTCGACCAGCTCGCCGCGAAGGACGTGACGGTCCGCGGCACGTACGACGTCTCGGGCCTGCGCGCCGACGCCGACCTCATGATCTGGTGGCACGCGGAGACCAGCGACGCGCTGCAGGAGGCGTACAACCTCTTCCGCCGCACGAAGCTGGGCCGGGCGCTCACACCGGTGTGGTCGAACATGGCGCTGCACCGCCCCGCCGAGTTCAACCGCTCGCACATCCCGGCGTTCCTCGCCGACGAGACGCCCCGGAACTACGTGAGCGTATACCCCTTCGTGCGCTCCTACGACTGGTACCTGCTGCCCGACGAGGACCGCCGCCGCATGCTCGCCGACCACGGCAAGATGGCCCGCGGCTACCCGGACGTGCGCGCCAACACCGTCGCCTCGTTCTCCCTCGGCGACTACGAGTGGCTCCTCGCCTTCGAGGCCGACGAGCTCTACCGCATCGTCGACCTCATGCGTCACCTGCGCGCCTCCGAGGCCCGTATGCACGTCCGCGAGGAGGTCCCGTTCTTCACGGGCCGCCGCAAGGACGTGGCCGAACTGGTCGCCGGTCTGGCCTGATCAGCGCAGCCGTCGCTCGGCCCCGGGCTTCTCCGGGGCCGTCGACCGCGGCTCGGGCTCGGCGTGCGGTGCGCACTGCGCGCGCCGCCCCGGCAGCCGGCCCTCCAGCAGATACGCCTCCAGGTGGCCGTTGACGCAGGCGTTCGGACCGCCCGCCAGGCCGTGCGCGCCCGCGTTCCGCTCCGTCACCAGGACCGAGCCCGCGAGCCGGCGCCGGAGTTCCAGGGCCCCGTCGTACGGAGTGGCCGCGTCCCGCTCGGCGGCCAGGATCAGCGTCGGCGGCAGCTCGCCCGGCGCGGTGCCGACGTCGAGCGGCCGTTGCCGCGGCCCCCGCCAGTAGGCGCACGGCAGGTTCGTCCACACGTTGTCCCAGGTCTCGAACGGCGCCACCCGCGCGAGCCGGGTGTTGTCCCGGTCCCACACCCGCCAGTCCGTCGGCCAGGGGGCGTCGTTGCACTCGACGGCCAGGTACACCGCGCGGGTGTTCTCCGCCTCGGCGGCCGCTTCCGGATACCGGCTCGCCTGCTCCACCAGCGGCTTGGGATCGCCCTTGAGGTACGCCGAGAGCGCGTGCGCGAGGAGCGGCCACTGGTCGTCGTAGTACCCGGCCTGCAGGAACGCCTCCTGCAACTGCCCCGGCCCGACCTTCCCGCCGGCCGGCTCGGCCGCCAGCCGCGCGTTCGCCCGCGCGTAGCCTCGCTGCACCTCCCGTGCGGTCCTGCCCAGCCCGTACACGCCGTGGTGCCGGGCGATCCAGCTCCGGAAGTCGCGCCAGCGGCCTTCGAACGCCGCTGACTGGGCGAGGTTGTTGCGGTACCAGATCTCCGCCGGGTCGGGATCGACCACCGAGTCGAACACCATCCGCCGTACGTGCGAGGGGAACAGCGTCGCGTACACGGCCCCGAAGTAGGTGCCGTACGACGAGCCCAGGAACGTCAGCCGCGTCTCGCCGAGCGCGGCGCGCAGCACGTCGAGGTCGCGGGCGTTGTTCAGCGAGTGGTAGTGCCGCAGTGCGCTGCCGGCCCGCTCGGCGCAGCCGTGCGCGTATGCCTTCGCCTCCGCGACGCGCTCCCTCTTGAATGCCGCAGAGGGGTACGTCTGCGCCTGGGTGGGCGCCTTGAAGAACTGCCCGGGGTCCTGGCAGGACAGCGGCGCGGAACGGCCGACGCCGCGCGGGGCGTAGCCGACGAGGTCGTAGGCGGCCGCGATGCGCTTCCACTCGGGGAGCATTCCGACGACCGGGAAGTACAGGCCGGTGGCCCCGGGCCCGCCGGGGTTGTAGACCAGGGCGCCCTGCCGGGGGACCTTGCGCTTGCTGTTGTTCGGGTCCTTCTGGGTGGCCCGGGTCCGGCTGACGGCGAGCCGGATCTGCCGGCCGTTCGGCCGGGCGTAGTCCAGTGGGACGGTCACCGTGCCGCACCGCATGCCGCCCGGCAGGTCCTGCGCGTCGGCGCACGGGCCGAACCGGACACCGGACGCCTTCGCGCGCGCGGCGGCCACCGCGGTGCCGTACGGCTCGGGCGCGGCGGACCGGCCCTCGATGTCCGGGGCCGCGGTCAGGGCGCTCAACAGCAAGGACCCCGCTGCCGAGTAGAGGAGGGCGGCGGCTCTCATCGGATATCCCTTCGGTGCACGGTGGCGACAAAAGGGATGTTTGGTGCGGAGGTTGTGGAAGGCAAGCACCGTCCGCCGGTGTCGGCGTCAATGCTCCCGTGCGCCCCCGGCCCGTCCGCCGTGTGCCTCGCGGTGCGCGAAAGCGGCGCGCAGATCGGGTTCGCCTATCGCGCTCACTCCGCGTACGGCCACGGAGGTGAGGTACGTACGGTCGTCGGCGGTGCCGTCCGCATTCCGGGTCAGCGCGCCGAGCAGCCGCTGACCGGCCGGGGAGGCCCAGCGCGAGTACGGGTGGATCTCGACGCGCGCGACGGCGAGGCAGCTCAGGGTCAGGGTGAGCGGCAGGGCGAACCACAGGGCGATCAGATGGCGCGGCATGTCCGGCGGGGCGGGCGCCAGCAGTGCGGCGGCGCCGAGCCCGAGCACGGCGAGTGCCGCCACGCGCACCTGCCGGACCCCCGCCGCGACCGTGGTCCGGGCGCTGTCGGGCACCGCGAGGCCCGCGCGCACCAGCCCGTCGGCGATCCCGCGCACCGCGTCCGCCGTGGCGGCGGTGGCCCGCACCGGGGCGAGCCGGGACTGGCCCTCGGGGCCGATGGCCCCTATCACCGACCGCTCCATCGCGTCCCGGCCGCGCGGATCGACGACGGTCGCCCAGCCCGTGTGGGCCAGCAGCAGGCGCCGCTGACGCGCCATGGCGACGAGGGTCACGTCGGCGACCCGCCGGGGCCCGCCGGAGAGGAACGCGGCCTCGTACAGCGTGAGTTCATGGACCTGGCCGGTGTCCGTGTCGCCGGCCGCGGCGCGCACCGCGGCCAGGCACAGCCGTGTGCACGCCGTGCCCGCCACGGCCCAGGCCGTCAGCAGGAAAAGAACCCAGAGCATATGTTGTTTGTATGTGACACGGTCCCGAAAGCACCATGCCTCATCCACAATCCGGACGGAGTGTTGTCGGTATGTGACGTTCCGCTTCACTGTCCCGGCGGTGGGCGGAAGGCGGGCGGCGGGAGCGTCTGCGACGGGGCCGGGGTCGGGGCGGAGGCCGGGGGAGTGCTGCCGGCGGCCATGTCGCGGGCCACGGCGTCGTAGTCGACGTCGCCCGTCGCCTCCAGGGCCTTGATGTGGTCGAGGACGGTCATGGTGGCGTCGTCGGCGAGGTCGCGCACCAGGGAGTTGCGGGTGCTCGCGCGGACCTGGGCGGCGACCGGGAACAACTGGCCCTGCGCCAGCCGCAGCACGGTGGCGAACCGCCGGTCGTACTCCGCGCCCCGTGCCTCGTCCAGGGTGGCCAGCCACTGCCTCTGCTGGTCGTCGGGCGTGTCCGGCAGGGTGACGTTCAGCTGGGCGGCGGCGCCGCGGACCCGCTCGTCCAGGAACCGGTGCCCCTCGACCAGATGACGGCCTGCCTCCCGCACGTCCGGGGTGGTCCCCTTGGTCCGCGCCTGCCGCCCCGCGGACGGCTCCCACAGCCCGGCCAGCCGGGCCTTGACGAGGAACTCCTGGTCGAGTGAGGACAGCGGGCCGTAGCTCGTCCGCAACGTCTGCGCGCTCAGCGCGTCCGGCGCCGTCCCCGGCCGGTCGTACGGCCAGAGCGAGAAGACCAGCGCGGCGAGCGTCGCCGCGAGGCACATGACGATGAGCCCTGTGCCGCTGACGATGCCTCGGCCCTTGACGGGGGGTCGGGGTCGCATGGTGGTGCCTCCTGGTACGGCACCGCACGCTAGTGCGCTTCGGGTGCGGAATCGCCATGATACGGCGGGGTCTACGTCAACTGCCGTACACGGGCAAATGGTTGCATCGGGGCAGGACAGGGCGATCGGACGAGCCGCGTCCGGGTGCCTATAGATACAAACAGGCCTATATCGGCCCGCGGATTCCGGCGGACACGACCCCGGTGTTAGTCCCGGCACACTCGGGCGCGCAGCCGCGGGGCCGGGCGACTAGCCCACCCGGGTCCTCTGGGCCGCCCGGACGCCGTCGCGGCGGTGTGCCCCGTGGCCGCCGACCTCCCGATGGGCCATGTTGCTGACCGTCGAGCCGATCGGGCTCCGGCCGGACGCGAAGGAGGCCCCGCGGTGGGTGAGCTGTACATCGACGGCGAGTGGACACAGGCCACGGCCGGTGGACGGCGGGAGGTGGTCAACCCCTACGACGCCTCCGTCGTCACCACCGTCGACGAGGCCGACGCCGCCGACGTGGACCGCGCCGTACGCGCCGCCCGGCGTGCCTTCGCCGAGGAGGACTGGGCGAACGCCCCCACCCGCCGCCGCGCCGACCTGCTGCTGCGCGTCCACGACCTGCTGCTGCGCGACCAGGAGGAGATCGCCCGCACTGAGACCCTCGACACCGGCAAGACGCTGGCCGAGGCCCGCATCGACGTGGAGGACGTGGCCAACGCCTTCCGCTACTTCGCCGAACTCGCGGGCAAGGACGGCGGCCGGGTCGTCGACGTCGGCCCCGACGTCCTCAGCCGCGTCGTCTACCAGCCGATCGGCGTGTGCGCGCTCATCGCCCCCTGGAACTACCCGCTGCTCCAGGCCTCCTGGAAGGTGGCTCCGGCGCTGGCCGCCGGAAACACCTTCGTCCTCAAGCCCAGCGAGATCACACCGCTCACCACCATCGCCATGGTCCGGCTCATCGAGGAGGCCGGCGCCCCGCCCGGCGTCGCCAACCTGGTGCTGGGTTCCGGGGCGACCGTCGGCGCGGCCCTGACCAGCCACCCCGACGTGGACATGGTGTCCTTCACCGGCGGCCTCAACACCGGACGGTCCATCATGTCCAGCGCCGCCGAGGGGCCGCGGAACATCGCCCTGGAACTGGGCGGCAAGAACCCCAACATCGTCTTCGCGGACGCCGACTTCGACGCAGCCGTCGACTACGCGCTGGACGCCGCCTTCCTGCACTCCGGGCAGGTCTGCTCGGCCGGTTCGCGCCTGCTCGTCCAGGACTCCCTGCACGACAGATTCGTCGACGCCTACGCCGACCGCGCCCGGGCGATCCGGCTCGGCAACGGCCTGGAGGAGGGCACCGAGAGCGGCCCGCTCAGCTCCGCCGAGCACCGTGAGAAGGTCGAGGGCTACATCGCCATCGGCAAGGAGGAGGGCGCCCGGCTGGTCACCGGCGGCGTCCGCCCCGACGACCCCGCCCTGAGCCGTGGCTTCTTCCTGCTGCCGACGATCTTCGCCGACTGCGACCGGTCCATGCGCATCGTCCAGGAGGAGATCTTCGGCCCGGTCGTCACCGTCGAGCGCTTCCGCACCGAGGACGAGGCGGTGGAACTCGCCAACGACACCCGCTACGGCCTGGCAGGTGGCGTGTGGACCTCCGACGTGAGCCGCGCCCAGCGCGTCGCGCAGCGGCTGCGGCACGGCACCGTGTGGATCAACGACTTCCACCCCTATGTGCCGCAGGCCGAGTGGGGCGGCTTCGGCCGCTCCGGCGTCGGTCGCGAGCTGGGCCCCACCGGGCTGCGCGAGTACCAGGAGGCCAAGCACATCTACCAGAACCTCGCCCCCGCCCCCTCCGGCTGGTTCAAGGGCTGACCCTCCGGCAGCAACCGCCCGCCCGTGGCGCACCGAACGACAAAGAAAGCAGGGCACCGCATGGCCCCCACACCCGCGCACGGCGCCGAGTCCGCCTACGACTACGTCATCGTCGGCGGCGGCACCGCCGGCTGCGTGCTCGCCGCCCGGCTGAGCGAGGACCCCGACTGCCGCGTCTGCGTCATCGAGGGCGGCCCCAGCGATGTCGGCGACGAGCGCATCCTGCGCCTGCGCAACTGGATCAACCTGCTCGGCTCGGAGTTCGACTACGGCTACACCACCGTCGAACAGCCCCGCGGCAACTCGCACATCCTGCACTCACGGGCCCGTGTGCTCGGCGGCTGCTCCTCCCACAACACGCTGATCAGCTTCCTGCCGCTGCCGCAGGACCTCGACGACTGGGTGGCCCGCGGCTGCCCCGGCTGGGACCCGGCGACGATCCTCCCCTACCGGGACCGGCTGCGCACCCACATCGTCCCGGTGGCCGAGGGCGACCGCAATCCCATCGCCAAGGACTTCGTCACCGCGGCCACCCGCGCCCTCGGCGTCCCCGTCGTAGACGACTTCAACGCCGAACCCTTCGCCGAAGGCACCGGCTTCTTCTCGCTGGCCTACGAGCCGGAGGGCAATCTGCGCTCCTCCGCCTCCGTGGCCTATGTGCACCCGGTCATGGACCGGCCCAACCTCACGCTCCTCCTGGAGACCTGGGCACACCGGCTGCTCACCGACGAGTCGGGACGGCTGACCCGGGTCGCCGTCCGCAGCGCCGACGGGGAGCCCGCCACCGTGCGCGCCGAACGCGAACTCCTGCTGTGCGCCGGAGCCGTCGACACCCCGCGTCTGCTGATGCTCTCCGGCATCGGCCCGGCCGACGACCTGCGCAAGCTGGGCATCGACGTACGGGCCGACCTGCCCGGCGTCGGCGAGAACCTGCTGGACCACCCCGAGTCCGTGATCGTCTGGGAGACCGACGGCCCGCTGCCGCCCAACTCCGCGATGGACTCCGACGCCGGCCTGTTCCTGCGCCGCGACAAGGGCCAGCCGCGCCCCGACCTGATGTTCCACTTCTACCAGGTGCCGTTCACCGTCAACACCGAACGCCTGGGCTACCCGGCGCCGCAGCACGGGGTGTGCATGACGCCGAACGTGCCGCGTGCCCGGTCCACCGGCCGCATGTGGCTGCGCAGCGCCGACCCCGCCGAGCATCCCGCCCTGGACTTCCGGTACTTCACCGACCCGGAGGGGCACGACGAGCGCACCATCGTGGACGGTCTGAAGATCGCCCGCGAGGTCGCCGCCACCGCCCCGCTGCGCGACTGGCTCGTCCGCGAGGTCGCCCCCGGCCCGGACGTCGTCTCCGACGCCGACCTGTCGGAGTACGGCCGCCGCGTGGCACACACCGTCTACCACCCCGCGGGCACCTGCCGCATGGGCGCCCCGGACGATCCGCTGGCCGTCTGCGACCCCGAGCTGAGACTGCTCGGCGTCGAGGGCGTGCGGATCATCGACGCGTCGATCTTCCCGACCATGCCCACGATCAACCCCATGGTGACCGTCCTGCTCACCGCCGAACGCGCCGCCGACCTGATCAGCGGCCGCACCCCGGCCGCGGAACGGAGGGCCGGACAGTGAGCGCCGCACAGCCTCCCGCACCGGCCGCCGGCACCCCCGGAGGGGAGCCCGGCTCGGAGTTCCGCAAGGACATGAGCCCCTGGGCCAACTTCGCCCTCGGCTTCACCTACCTCTCCCCGGTGGTGGGCACCTACACCCTCTTCGGCATCGCGATCGCCGACGGCGGACCGCCGATGATCTGGGCGTTCCTGATCGCTGGCTGCGGCCAGTTCCTCGTCGCGCTGATCTTCGGCGAGATCGTCGCCCAGTACCCGATCGCGGGCGGTGTCTACCCCTGGGCCCGGCGGCTGTGGGGCAAGCGCTGGGCATGGATGACCGGCTGGGTGTACATGTGGGCGCTGCTGGTGACCATCACCTCCGTCGCCTACGGCGCCGGCCCCTACATCGCCATCCTCTTCGGCTTCAGAGCCACCGTGCACACCACCGTGCTGTGCACCGCCGTGCTCATCGTCGTCGCCATCCTCATCAACTACATGGGCACCAAGGCACTGTCGACGGCGGCGCTCATCGGTTTCGCCGGCGAACTCATCGGCGCCCTCGTCGTCGGCGTCTACCTGCTGGCCACCCACCGCCACCACGGCCTCGGCGTCATCTTCGACACCTACGGCGTCGAGGGAGACGGCTCCTACCTGCCGGCGTTCCTGGCAGCCGGCATCATCGGCCTCTACCAGTACTACGGCTTCGAGGCGTGCGGCGACACCGCCGAGGAGGTCGCCCACCCGGGCCGGGTCATCCCCCGCGCGATGCGACGCACCATCTACATCGGCGGCTCGGCGGCCACGTTCACCTGCATGTCGCTGCTGCTGTCGGTCACGGACTTCAACGCGATCATCTCGGGAGAGCAGGCCGACCCGGTGGTGGACGTGCTGTTCGACGCGATGGGCGAGACCGGGGCGCGGATGGTGATGGCCGTGGTCCTGATCTCCTTCCTGTCCTGCACGATCAGCCTCCAGGCCGCGGCCGGGCGGCTCATCTACTCCTACGCCCGTGACGAGATGATCGTCGGGCACCGGCTGCTGCGGCAGTTCGTCCACGCCCGTGCGGTGCCGAGCTGGGCGCTGTTCGTGTCCGCGGCGGTGCCGCTGATCATCGCCTTCGCCTCACTGCTCTCCGAGGATGCCCTCACCAACATCGTCTCGTTCGCGATCCTCGGCATCTACGGCTCGTTCCAGATGGTGGTCCTCGCCGCGCTGCGCGCCCGGCTCAAGGGCTGGCGCCCGGCGGGCGAGTTCACCCTGGGCCGCTGGGGCCTCACGGTGAACATCGCGGCGCTGGTCTACGGCATCCTCGCCATCATCAACATCTGCTGGGCCCGCTCCCCGGAGAAGTCCTGGTGGGAGAACTGGATCGTCCTGCTGTGCGGCGGCGTGGTGCTGGGGACGGGCCTGCTCTACATGTTCACGACGCACCACTACGGCCGGGGCGACGCTCCGGCAGGCGACGCGGTACCGGAGAAGCAGCTCTAGGGGTTCCTTTCTTGGAGTGGGGCTCCCTCAACGCCGCAGCAGGACCCTGCGGGTGGCGCGAGCGAGTCGCTGGGCCGGGCGCCGGGAGCGCGGAGCCGGGCCCGACCGCTCCAGCCACCACTCCCGCAGTTCCCGCCGCGCCTGCGCGTCCCCGGGCCGCCCGGCGGACAGCAGGTGCTCGGCGAAGGTGAGGGCGTCGCGTCGGTAGCCGTCGGTCATCGGGTGGGTCTGGGCGTACCCGAGGAAGGCGGTGCGGTAGTCCTCCCCGAGGATCACCGGCAGCTCGGGCGCGACCTTCCCCACGACATCCGCCCGCTTGGCGGCGAGCGCCCGCGCCTGTACGCCGACCCGTACCCGGTCGAACCCCTCGGGCACGGGCGTCCCCGCGACCAGCGCGGACAACAGCGCGGCCTGCGCGAGCCCCACCCGCTCCCGTGCACCGGGGTGGGGCAGGTCGAAGGCGCCCCGTGTCGCCCCGACCGCCCCGGTCTCTCGGCCCCGCTTCCCGGCGCTGCCACCGCCGAGCAGCTCGCCTTGTGCGCCCGCGGCCCCATCGCCCCACCGCCCGGCCCTGGCGCCCTCGAGCTGCTCGGCTTCGGCGCCCGCATGCGGCTCGCCGCCGGCGTCCCGGGCCGCTTGGGCCCGCTGCCCGGCGTTGCCACCCGCGAGTGGTTCGCCCTGGGCGTTCCGGGTCTCGCTGCCCCGTCGCCGGGCGTCGGCCCCCGGCGGCGGCTCGGCTTCGGTGCCCCCGGCCCCCTCCCGTCGCGCAGCCACGTCACCCGCCGTGCGGAGTTCCGTCTTCACGCGCTCGACGGCACCCGTCTCCAACGCCCGCCGGATCGCGCCCAGCTCCCGCTCCAGTTCCGCCGGTTCCGGGAAGTTCTCGTCACGTTCCAGGAGGACGCCCGGTGGGCAGACGCGGGAGGCGAGGTCGGTCAGGATGTCGAGGACCGGCCGGGGGACGGGGTGGGCGTGGCTGTCGTGCCAGACGCCGTCGCGTTCGAAGCCGCCCGCGACATGGACGTAGGCGATGGCCTCGAGGGGCAGCTCGGCGAGGGCCTTGGCGGGGTCCTCGCCGCGGTTGACGTGGTTGGTGTGCAGGTTGGCCACGTCGATGAGGAGACGGACCCCCGTACGGTCGGCCAGCTCGTACAGGAACTGGCCCTCCGTCATCTCCTCGCCCGGCCAGGAGATCAGCGCGGCGATGTTCTCGACGGCCAGCGGCACCGGCAGTGACTCCTGCGCGATGCGGACGTTCTCGCAGAGGACGTCGAGGGCGTCCCGGGTCCGGGGAACGGGCAGCAGATGGCCCGCCTCCAGGCGCGGGGACGCCGTCAGCGCACCGCCCGCCCGGACGAACGCGATGTGCTCGGTGACCAGCGGCGAGCCGAGCGCCTCCACCCGCTCGGCCAGCGCGGCCAGCCGGTCCTCGTCGGGCCGGTCCGCGCCCCCGAGGCCCAGCGAGACGCCGTGCGGCACCACGGTGATGCCGCGTTCGCGCAGCCGCAGCAGCGATTCGGGCAGATGCCCGGGGCAGACGTTCTCGGCCACCGCCTCGACCCAGTCGATCCCCGGCATGCGCTCCACGGCGTCCGCGATCTCCGGCCGCCATCCGATGCCCGTCCCCAGTCGCTCCATTCGTCCCCCTCCTCCGCACGGCCCGATCCTCGAACGTGAGGGGGGTATGGCCCAGCCGCCCGGCCCCGAACCCTGCCAGGGACGCCTTCAGAGGAACATTTGAGGTTCACCGACGGAGGCACCGGGCTCGCGCCACCCCCTGATACGTCGTAGACCGGAACTGTGCCCGAAGGCAGCGAGCAGCCACAGCGCCCCGCGCGGAAGAGGGAGCCGGAGTCCGGGGCGGCCGGTGTCCGCCGGCTGCGGATCGGAGCAGGAGCCCTGCTCCTGGCCGTCGGCACGGCCTATTTCCTGCTGCCGCTCGAAGGGCTCGGCGCCGACCGCCCTTGGCTGGGCTGGCCGCTGTTCGCACTGTGCCTGACGCTCGTCGCCGCGCTGCTGCTGCGTCATGTGCGCGACGTGGTGCTGGAGAAGCCGCAGGCCCGGTCGGGCCTCATGATCTCGCTGCTCATGTGCCTGGCCGTGCTGGTCTTCTCGTCCGGCTACTACGCCCTCGCCCAGCAGCCGGGCCAGTTCGTCGGTCTGAGCACCCGCGTCGACGCGCTGTACTTCACCGTCGTCACGCTCGCGACCGTCGGCTACGGCGACATCACGCCGAGCGGACAGGAGGCCCGGATGGTGACCGTCCTGCAGATCCTGTACACGTTCGTCTTCCTCACCGCGGCGGCCACCGCGCTGACCCGTCGGCTGCACACGGTGGTCGCCGACCGGGACCGGCGTCCGCCGCCGAACTGACCCGGCCGGTGCCTACGCCGTGCTGGAGGAGCGGTAGTTGAACACCGACCACAGGACGAACAGACCGGTCACGATCATGATGATCGACCAGAACGGCTGGTACGGCAGCCAGATGAAGTTCGCGATCAGCGCCAGCCCGACCACGCAGGCGCCGGCGACCCGAGCCCAGGTGGCGCCGGTGAACAGGCCGAGCCCGGCCAGCACCACGAGCACCCCGACGACCAGGTGGATCCAGCCCCAGGCGGTCAGGTCGAACGCGAAGACGTACTCGCCGAAGCTCGTGTACACCTCGTCGTTCGCGATCGCCGCGATGCCCTGGAGCACCGCGAACAGGCCGTAGACGACCATCAGGGTGCCGCCGAGGGTGAGACCCCCGGCCGCCAAGGAATCGCCGCTGCCGGAGCCGCCGGGCGTCCGGTCGGAGGCTGGCGGGGTGGGGGGAGGGTGCGCTGCGCTGGTCATGGCTGCCTCCTGGGTCGGGCCGACTCGTAACCCCACTGGAGCACCCGCCCGCGACCGGCGCGCCCGCGGCTGCGCCGAACGGGTGGACGTCCCGCGGCACCGTGAGGGACGTCAGGGACTCGGGCGAAGGGTCCGGCGGACCGCGTCCCGGAGCCAGCGGTGCGCTCCGTCGGCGGCGTGGCGGGGGTGCCAGGCGATGCCGATGATCAGGGGCGGCAGCGGCATGGGGATGTCGAGCAGGCCGAGTCCGAGCGCGGCGGCGGCCTCGGTCAGGGGTGACGGCGGGGCGCCGGGCAGCGCGGCGGGGACGAGGCAGACGGCGTCGCCGCGGGCGGCGAGGTGCAGCGCGGCCAGGTGGCTGGGGAGCACGGCGGTGACCCGCCGGCGGAGGTTCCGCTCGGCCAGGGCGGTGTCCAGGGGCCCGGTGAACCGGCCGCGGCGGCTGACCACCACGTGCTCGGCGGCGGCGAGCCGGTCCGGGGTCAGGGCCTCCCGGGTGAGGGGATGACCGTCCCGGACCGCAGCCACCATCCGCAGCGTGACCAGTTCCTCGACCTGGGTCTCGGGATCGACGTGGTCGATCGATCCGATCTCCAGGTCGATCCGGCCGTCGCGGAGGGCCGGCCCGGCCTCCAGTTCCTCGGCGCGCAGCCGCAACGAGACGCCCGGTGCCTCCTCCCGGGCCAGGTCCAGCAGCCCGGGGGCCAGCGCCGCGGCCACCAGGTCGGAGGCCTGGAGGGTGAAGGTGCCGCGCAGGGCGGCGGGGTCGGCCTCGGAGCCGGGCCCGAGCAGTGCCCCGAGGCGGTGCACCACCGCGGCGGCCTCGTCACGCAGCGCCTGGGCCCGGGGGGTGGGGACCATGGCCTGCCCCGCCCGGACCAGCAGGGGGTCCTGGAGGACACGGCGGAGACGGGCGAGGGTGCGGCTCATGGCCGCGGGGGAGGTGTGCAGGCGTTCGGCGGCGCGGGTGACGCTCTGCTCGTCGAGCAGGGCGTGCAGGGCCACGGCGAGGTTCGCGTCGATGACCGGATCCGTGCTGTTCACCAGAGTAATTCCATTCCAGGCAATGATCCCTTGCTGAAGTTCCCATTGTGGCAACGGTGTTGGCCTCCGGAGGATGAGGAACGTCAGCCGCTCGACGACCCACCGAAGGAGCCACGATGTCCACCGAGGAAACCACTGTGCCCGTGACGGCTTTCATGCTCGTCAAGACCACACCCGAATGGCTCGCCATGACCCCCCAGGAGCGCGTGAACGCCCTCGCCACCGAGGTCGTCCCCGTCGTCAAGGCCAGGACCACAGGCGTCCGGTCACGCTTCTACGACACGGAGTTCTACTCCGCGCGCGTCACCGACGTCTGGGTCTGGGAGGCGGACGACCACCACGCCTACCAGCTCCTCGTCGACGCCCTGCGGGAGACGCCCTTCTGGGACCGCTGGTTCGAGGTCGTCGACCTTCTCGTCGGCACCGAGAACGGCTACGCGCGCACCTACGGCGTCGACGCCGTGACCACCATCACGACCTGACGCGCGCCGCTCTACGGCCGTCCCTCGCCCGCGAGGGCACGGATCCGGTCGACCCCCTCCACCGCGAAGGTGGCGCCGGGGGCGATCTCCGTGAACCCCGCGTCCCGGACCACCGGCAGCCCGCTGTCCGTCAGTTCCGGCCAGCGGGCCGGGGCGGCCGTCCGTACGGCGAGCGGGAAGCCCGCGTCATGCCAGGCGGCCCGCTCCTCGTCGGTCAGTTCCCACCAGGCCAGCTGGGCGGCGTGGCCCGCCTGGGCCATCGCCTTGCCTGCCGTCATGCCGAGGTGCGGGTTCACCCACAGCACGGGGGCGGCCGGGTCCGCGTCCACCGGCGGCTCCGGGTCGTCCAGGTCGGTGCCGGAGACCTGGAGCCGGGCCAGGTCCTTGGGCCAGCCGTCCAGCGGGACGGGCGGGAAGACCCGCACCTGGGCCGACTCGCCGGTGACCGTGATGCCGGGCAGCGCCTCGGCCCGCCGCCACTCGGCCCCGCGCGCCCGCCGCACCACCTTGCGGATCCGGGCGTCCTGCCAGTCCCGCATGGCCCGCGCCCACTCACCGTCACCGGCCGACCGCTCGTCGCCCAGAATCGTCAGCACGGCCAGCGCGGCCGTCTGGAGCGCGTCCGTACGCGCCGGCGGGTCCGCCCGCTCGATCCGCACGACCAACGGCAGCACGAACTGCGGCGCCGTGTCCCGCGCAGAGGGCTCGGACCGGAAGGGGCTGTCGCTCACGGGCGTCGGGTGTTCGCTCACACGGCCCAGTGTGCCAGCCGCAAGATCGTGCGGGTCACCCCGAACAGGCCGTGCGCTGTGCCTCCTGCCACTCGCAGACCGGGCAGAGTGTGATGCCCTTGTACGACTCCGGGTACTCCGTGGGCTCGCGGCACAGCACGCACTCGGCGTACGGCGGGCCCTCGGCGAGGGGTGGCCTGGCCGGGGCGATCAAGCAGTAGTCGTCCTCGCTCATACCTCCAGCGTAGGCCGGTCAGGGCCGCTCGCCCACGGCCCCGAGCAGGTCGGACACCTTCACGAACCGGAAGCCTCTGCGGCGCAGCTCGGGCACGATCGTGCGTACCGCTCGTTCGGTCGCCGGGGCGGCGCTGCGGGTGCAGTGCAGGACCACCACCGAGCCGGGCCGCACCCCGTCCAGCACCTGCCGGGCGATCACGTCCGGGTCCGTTTCGAACGCGTCACCGCCGACCACGTCCCACTGCACGGCGGTCACCCCGGTCGGGGTCAGGGCCTTCAGGGCCCGGCGGTCGTAACAGCCACCGGGGAAGCGGAAGTACGGCAGCGGATCCCGTACGCCGGCCCTGCGGAACGCGGCGTACGCCCGCTCCACGTCCGACCGCTTCCGCTCCTCGGGCACGGTCGGCAGGCCGTGGCAGTCCGCTGTGTAGGCGTAGTGGCTGTAGGAGTGGTTGGCGACCTCGAAGAGCGGGTCCCGGCCGATGGAGCGGGCCTGGTCCGGGTACTCCTCGGCCCACCGCCCGGTCATGAACACGGTGGCCCGCACCTTCAGCGCGCGCAGCGTCGAGATCAGCCGGGGATGGTCGAACCGCTCGCCCGCCGCCGCCCGCGCCCCCTGCCCGGCGGTCATGTCGGCGTCGAAGGTCAGCGCGACGGTCCGGCCGCGGGTGCGGGAACCGTGCTCGAAGACGGGGGTGAGGCCGGCCGGACCGGGGGCGAGGGTGGGGTGCCTCGGCGGTGGTGCGGGCACCGGCGTGGTGACCGCTCGCGGGGGCTGGGTGGTACCGCAGGCGGCGAGGGCCGTGCTCAGGGCGCACACGGCGGTGACACGGCGGAGAAGGGCGATCACCGTATGAAGATATGAGCGGAATCGTGCCCTTATGCGTGACGACCGCGGGTGTCACCCGGCCGTCAGATGTCCCGTTGCTCCAGCGGCTTGGTCGCCGGGCCCTGGATCACCTTGCCGTCCGTGTCGAAGCGGGAGCCGTGGCAGGGGCACTCCCAGGCACGCTCGGCGCCGTTGAAGGCGACCAGACAGCCCAGGTGGGTGCAGCGGGCGGAGACGGCGTGCAGGCTGCCGTCGTCGTCCCGGTAGACCGCGAGGCGGTGGCCGTCGGCGCGGACCACGGCGCCCTCGCCCGGCGGCAGTGCCTCCACGGGCGGCACGGGCCGCAGCCGGTCCCCCACGAAGTGCCCGGCGACCTTGGCCTGCGTCTTGAGGAACGACGGCGCCTCGCGCACGGCCGGACGCAGCCGCCGCGGGTCGTACAGCCCGCTCCACGCGCACTCCTCGCCCATGATCCGCGCGGTGAGGAGGCGGCCCGCCATCATGCCGCCGCTCATGCCCCAGCCGCCGAAGCCGGTGGCCACGTACGCGTGCCGCGCACCCGGGTGCAGCGGGCCGACCATCGGCACGGTGTCCGTGGGGTCGATGTCCTGAGTGGCCCAGCGGTGGGTGACGTCCAGGTCCGGGAAGTGGTCCCTGGCCCAGGCGGTGAGGTGTTCGAAGCGGGCCCGCGGGTCGCCGGTGCCCGGTGTGAAGTGCTCGCCGGTGACGATGAGCAGCCGCCGGTCGCCCTCGTGCGGTGCCGTGCGCACCGAGCGGATGCCCTCGTCGGGCGTGATGAACATGCCGTCCGGGTCCCGGTCCGCGGGGATCGTTCCGGCCACGACAAGCTCGCGGCGCGGCGACAGCCGGGCGAACAGCAGCGCCCGGTCGAAGATCGGGTAGTGCGTCGCGACGACGACGTCCCGGGCCCTGACCGTCGCCCCGGTCGTGGTCGACAGCCGGCACGGCTCGCCCTCGTCCAGGCCGAGGACGGCGGTGTCCTCGTAGATGCGTCCGCCGTGTTCGGCCAGGTCGGAGGCGAGGGCCAGCAGGTACCTGCGCGGGTGGAACTGGGCCTGCCCGGTGACCCGGACCGCGCCCGCCACCGGGAAGGGCAGCCCGGTCTCCGTCACGAACGAGGCGGGCAGCCCGGCCTCGGCGGCCGCCCGCGCCTCGGCGCGCAGTTCGTCCACCCGGCCCGCGTCGCACGCGTAGGTGTAGGCGCTCCGGCTCTCCCATTCGCAGTCGATGCCTAGTTCCTCGACGATCCCGGCCGCGCGCTCGATCGCCTCGGACTGGGAACGGGCGTACAGCCGCGCGCCCTCGGGGCCGCGGGTGCGCCGCAGCTTGTCGTAGACCAGCGTGTGCAGGGCGGTGACCTTGGCGGTGGTGTGGCCGGTGACCCCGGCCGCGACCCGCCCGGCCTCCAGCACTGCCACGCTCCGTCCGGCCCGCGCCAGCTCCCACGCCGTGCACAGTCCGGCGATCCCGGCGCCGATCACCGCCACGTCGACGTCCACGTCCTCGGCCAGAGCCGGATAGCGGCCGTCCGGTGCCGTCTGAAGCCAGTACGAGCTGCTGACCTGCTCCTTCGCGCTCATGGGTCGCCGAGTACCCCGGAGGGCCCGCTTCAGCGGGCCGGCGTGTCGCTTTACAGGACGGACCGACGGAGCTAACGTACAACCAAATGGTTGTAGATGAG
Source organism: Streptomyces sp. NPDC055506 (assembly GCF_053643595.1). Lineage (NCBI taxonomy): Bacteria > Bacillati > Actinomycetota > Actinomycetes > Kitasatosporales > Streptomycetaceae > Streptomyces > Streptomyces sp. NPDC055506. Next base: position 18,386 of record NZ_JBSHKH010000017.1, read on the forward strand.
TTGAGTGACGAGAAGGTGGACCGGCTGTTCCACGCCCTGGCCGACACCACGCGCCGGGACATACTGCGCCGCTGCGTGCGCGGGGAGCTGTCGGTGTCGCGGCTGGCCGAGTCGTACCCGATGAGCTTCGCGGCCGTGCAGAAGCACGTCGCCGTGCTGGAGCGGGCGGGTCTCGTCACCAAGCAGCGCAGCGGACGGGAGCAGCTCGTGTGCACGGACCCCGAAGCGGTGGGCCGCGCACGCCAGGCCCTCGACGAACTCGAGTCGGCATGGCGCGGGCGGGTGGACCGGATGGCCCGGCTGCTCGCCGAGGACCCCGGAACCGAAGAAAACGAAGAGAACGACGCAACGGAAGGACCCGAGAGATGAGTGTCACCAGTGTCGACAAGGACCTCGACCACCTCACCCTCACCCTGGTCGCCGACTTCGCCGCCCCCGTCGAGCGCGTGTGGCGGCTGTGGGCCGACCCCCGGCAGCTGGAGCGCTGGTGGGGACCGCCGACCTACCCGGCAACGGTGGAACAGCACGACCTGACCCCCGGCGGAGAGGTCACGTACTTCATGACCGGACCGGAGGGCGACCGGCACCACGGCTGGTGGCGGATCTCCTCGGTCACCCCGCCGACGGCCCTGGAGTTCACCGACGGCTTCGCCGACGACGACGGAAAGCCCAAGGACGACATGCCGACCATCTCCGTGCGGGTGACCCTCGCCGAGCGCGGCGGCGGCACCCGGATGGAGATGCGCTCCCTCTTCGACACCCGTGAGCAGATGGAGCAGCTGGTCACCATGGGCATGGAGGAGGGCCTGAAGGAGGCCGTCGGCCAGATCGACGCCCTGCTGCTGGCCGCCTGACCGGCCGGATCAGGACTGCCGAAGCAGCAGCTTCCGGAGTTCCGCCACGTCGAGGTCCGGCTCCGGATACCGCGGATCCAGCTCCTCCAGATGTTCCAGGAGCAGGGTGCTGACCGCCCAGTTGCGGTACCACTTGCGGTCGGCCGGGACCAGGTACCAGGGCGCGTACGAGGTGCCGCAGCGCTCCATGGCGATCTCGTAGGCCTCCTGGTACGCGGGCCACAGGGAGCGGTCGTCGATGTCGGAGGCGGCGAACTTCCAGCGCTTCTCCGGCTCGTCGAGGCGTTTGAGCAGCCGGCGGCGCTGCTCCTCGTAGGAGAGGTGCAGGAAGCACTTGACCAGGGTCACGCCGTCGTCCGCGAGGGACTTCTCGAAGCGGTTGATCTGCTCGTAGCGCCGGTTGATCTCGGGGGCGGACGCCAGGGCGCGGACACGGGCGATCAGGACGTCTTCGAAGTGCGAGCGGTCGAAGATGCCCAGTTCGCCGGGGAGCGGGAGCGCCTTCTCCACGCGCCACAGGAAGGAGTGGGCGCGCTCCTCGGCCGTGGGCGCCTTGAACGGTGTGATGCGGCATCCGGACGGGTTGAGCAGCCCGATCACATGCTTGACCGTGCCGCCCTTGCCGCTGGTGTCCATGCCCTGGAGGACCAGCAGGACGCGGCGCCGGTCGCCCGCGGTGCTCGCCGCCCACAGCCGCTCCTGGAGGACGGCGAGGCGCTCGCCGATCCGGGCGGTGGCGGCCTTGCCGGCCGTCTTGCCGTCCGGGCCGCCGGGGGTGGCGGCGGCGTTGTGGCGCGACAGATCGACCGGCTCACCGCCGGGGAGGCGCAGCCGCTCCCGCAGCGAGGTGCCGCCCGTCTTCTTGTCCTTCTTCGCCACCGGGCCCCCTTACGGTTCTGTCACCCGATCGTCCGCCGGGGCGCCGGGTTCCGCACCCGGTGCCCCGCCCGGAGCGGGCCGCGGCTACCGGCGCCAGGGGCCCGTCACCGCGAACGTGGTGCCGGGTGTGTAGCAGTTGACGTACATCGTGTCGCCGTCGGGGGAGAAGGTCACTCCGGCGAACTCACCCCACTCGGGCTCCTCGGGGGTCCCGATGTTCTGGCGACCGCGGGCCATCGCGTACACCTCGCCGCGCCGGGTCACGCCGTAGACGTGTTGCGCGCCGTTGCCGTCCTCGCAGACCATGAGGCCGCCGCTGGGCGCCAGGCAGATGTTGTCCGGCGACTCTCCCGGCAGCTGGATGTCGGTGTCCGGGCCGAAGACGATCACCAGGGTCAGCCGGCGGCGCTCGGGGTCGTAGCGCCAGACCTGCCCGAAGTGGTCGGCCGTCGAACCGTCCGAGCGGCGGGCGAACGACGACACGAAGTACACCGAACGGCCGCCCCAGTAGCAGCCCTCCAGCTTCTGCGCGTGCGTGATGCCACCTCGGCCGAAGTCCTGGAAACGGATCGCCGTCTGTGCGGCCTGAGGGTCCGGTACGTCCACCCATTCGATGCCGTCGAACTCGGCACCGATGTCCTGGATCGCGGACAGGTCGGGCACACCGGGCACCCGCATGGCCTGGAGCCGGCCACCCGCGCGCAGCGAACCCCGGCCGCCCAGCGGCTTCTCCGGCAGGAACCGGTAGAAGAGACCGAAGGGCTTCTCGAAGGCGTCCTCCGTCTCGTACACGACACCCCGCCGGGGGTCGACGGCGATCGCCTCGTGCTGGAAGCGGCCCATCGCGGTCAGCGGTACGGCTCCGGTGCGGCGCGGGTCGACCGGGTCGACCTCGAAGATGAAGCCGTGGTCCTTGGTGTAGCCGTTGGTGCCGGCCTTGTCCTCGGTCTCCTCACAGGTCAGCCAGGTGCCCCACGGGGTGGGGCCGCCCGCGCAGTTCACCGCCGTGCCGGCGATCGCGACGCGTTCCGACACGACGTTGTTGCGGGCGTCCAGTGTCAGGGCCGTACAGCCGCCCTTCCCGGCCGGGTCGTAGGTGAGGCCCTCGATCGTGGGGACCGGGACCCTGCCGTCGGCGCGGTTCTCGTGATTGCGGACCAGATGGACCCGGCCGCCTTTGCCCGCGAAGGCCGACATTCCGTCGTGGTTGGAGGGGACCTTGCCCTCACCCGAACGGAGCCGGTCCCCCTCGCGGGAGAGGACCCGGTAGCGAAAGCCCTCCGGGAGGTCGAGCAGGCCCTTCGGGTCGGGGACGAGCGGGCCGTAGCCGTGGTGGCCGAGGCCCTGTGCGGCGGCGGTGCCGGTGAAGAGTTCGGACAGGGCACCGGAGAATCCGATCCCGATGCCCAGGGCGCCCGTTCCGGCGAGCACCTGACGTCGCGTGGCGATACGACCGTTTTCGGTCATGGCGGAACCTTCCTGCTGGCGGACAGGAACTGTGATCCCGCTGTGTCTATCACCTGGTGCGGGCGGCGTGAACCACGCGCGTAGCGCGGGTCACTGCTCCACCGCCCGTCGCAGCTCTTCCATGGCCTGTTCGGTCTTGTCGAGGGGGTGCTCCGCAGTGTCGAGGGAGGCCTGTGTCTGTTCGGGTGTCTGTGTCTGCTCGGGGGTCTGTGCCTGCGTCTGGGTCTGCCGGCCCTCCTCGTGGCCCCGTTCCAGGAACCGCAGCAGTTCCACCGGGATGGGGAGCACCAGCGTGGAGTTCTTCTCCGCCGCCACGGCCATCACGGTCTGGAGCAGCCGGAGCTGGAGCGCGGACGGCGTGTCGGACATCTGGCGCGCGGCCTGGGCCAGCTTCTTGGAGGCCTGGTACTCGGCGTCCGCGTTGATCAGACGGGCCCGCCGCTCCCGGTCGGCCTCGGCCTGGCGGGCCATGGAGCGCTTCATCGTGTCCGGCAGGGACACGTCCTTGATCTCCACCCGGTCGATGGTCACGCCCCACTCCACGGCCGGGCTGTCGATCATCAGCTCCAGGCCCTGGTTGAGCTTCTCCCGGTTGGACAGCAGATCGTCCAGCTCGCTCTTGCCGATGATCGAGCGCAGGGAGGTCTGCGCCATCTGGGAGACGGCGAAGCGGTAGTCCTCGACGTTGACGATCGCGGCGGCCGGGTCCACGACCTTGAAGTACACCACCGCGTCGACCCGCACGGTGACGTTGTCGCGGGTGATGCCCTCCTGGGCGGGGATGGGCATCGTCACGATCTGCAGATTGACTTTGCGCATCCGGTCCACCGCGGGAATGATCATGGTGAACCCGGGCCGGCGCACGTCCCCGTGCACGCGCCCGAGCCGGAAGACGAGCCCGCGCTCGTACTGCTTGACGACCCGCGCCGCCGAGGCCAGATAGACCAGACCGGCGGCTCCGGCGGCCACTACCGCCGCGACCAGCTCTTGGATCATGACGACCTCCCCGTTCAGAGGTCCCGTTTCGGCTACTTCTGCAACGATATGCCGGGATCGAGGTCCGGGGCCATGCCCCAGCGGCACGGGGAACCGCACGACCCGTCTCCACCGCTCCGCGGCGGACACGCGAACGGCCCGGGGCGCGCTGGGGGGCGCGTCCCGGGCCGGGGGCGTCGGTGGTGCGGCGGGCCGCTAGGCCACCGTCACCTTCTCGCCCTCTTTCGACTGCTCGGACTCCAGCTCGGGCTCCGTGACCTTCACCGGCTCCGTGCCCGACGCGCTGTGGCGCTCGGCCCAGCTCTCCAGGGCCGTGCGGCAGGCGTGGTCGAGGTGGTGCAGACCCGAGAGGTCCAGCTCGACCGGGCGGTCCTGCGGCAGGCTCTCCAGGTTGTCCAGGATCTTCGGCAGCCGCAGGAACGTCGCGTTGCCCGACAGGTACGCCTGGATGGGGCCGGCGCCCTTGTCGATGACCTCGAGCTTGATGTGCGAGGCCTCCCAGGCGGTCTTGACGACCGACAGGGCCAGACCGATCAGGACGCCCTCGAACATGTTCACCGCGACGATCGACACGGCGGTGGCGACCAGGATGACCGCCTCACCCCGGTGCTCGCGCCACAGCGGCACGATCTTGCGGAACGGGATGAGCTTGAAGCCCGCGTGGACCAGGATGCCGGCGAGTGCGGGCAGCGGGATCAGGGCCAGCGTGGCCGGCAGGAGCGCGGCGAAGAGGAGCAGCCACACGCCGTGCATCACCCGGGAGGCCTTGGTCTTGGCGCCCGCGCTGACGTTGGCCGAGCTGCGGACGATGACCGCGGTCATCGGCAGCGCGCCGAGCACGCCGCAGAGCGTGTTGCCCGCGCCCTGCGCCATGAGCTCCTTGTCGTACTGGGTGCGCGGTCCGTCGTGCAGCCGGTCCACCGCGGCGGCGCTGAAGAGGCTCTCGGCGGAGGCGATCAGGGTGAAGGCGATGATCGTGCCGATGATGCCGACTCCCACGCCGCCGAAGGTGTCGAGGCCGGGCGGCTGGATGGAGTCCAGCAGGCCCTTCACCTCGACGGTGGCGACCGGCAGGTTGAACGCGGCCGTGGCCGCGATCGCCAGGATCACCGCGGCGAGCGCGCCCGGAACGGCCTGCGCCTGCTTCGGCAGCTTCTTCCACAGCACCATCACCGCGATGGTGGCCGCGCCGAGTGCGAGCGAGGTGAGCGCCTTGGTGCTGCCCAGCGCGTCGGCGGCGGCTCCGGGCAGACCCAGGATCTTGTCGATGCCGGAGGCGGGCGCCTTCAGTCCGGCCGTCGCATACAGCTGACCGGCGATGAGCACCAGACCGATTCCGGCCAGCATGCCCTCGACGACCGAGACGGATATCGCGCGGAACCAGCGGCCGAACTTCAGCGCGCCCATGATGAGCTGCAGCAGACCGGTGGCCAGCACGATCACACCGAGCGCGGGCAGCCCGTAGGTGTCGACGGCCTCGAAGACCAGCACGGTCAGACCGGCGGCGGGCCCGGACACCTGGAGGCTGCTGCCCGGCAGGAATCCGGTGACGAGGCCGCCCACGATGCCGGTGATCAGGCCGAGTTCGGCCGGGACACCGGAGGCGACGGCCACGCCCACGCACAGCGGGAGCGCGACCAGGAACACGACGAGTGAGGCGGTGAAGTCCTGCCTCAGGTAGGGGAACTTGGTCATGGCGCCCCTCACAGCTTCTCGAAGGAGTCGGTGTCCGCGCGGTGGTCCCGCACGGCGCCGGTGTGCACTTCGTAGAACCAGGCGTGCAGCCGGAGCCGGCCGTCCGTCAGACGGCTCTCCACGCACGGGTAGGAGCGCAGCCGCTCCACCTGGGTCAGGACGTGGTTCTGCACGGCTTCGGTGACCGTCTTGTCGGTCGGGTCCGCGCACTTGGGCTCGTCGCAGGCGTGCGCGAGCCAGTCCCGCACGGCGGGTACGCCGGTGAGGTCGTCGCCCCGCACCACCGCGCCGACGGCGCCGCAGTGCGAGTGGCCGCAGACCACGATCTCCTTGACGCCGAGGACTTCCACGGCGTACTCGATCGTGGCCGCCTCGGAGGTGGGGTGTCCGAAGGCGTAGGGGGGAACTACGTTGCCCGCGGTGCGCAGCTCGAAGAGCTCGCCGGGCCGGGCGCCCGTGATCAGGGCCGGTACGACCCTGGAGTCGGAGCAGGTGATGAACAGGACGTCGGGGGACTGGCCCTCGGCGAGGCGGGCGAACTCCTCAGGGCGCTGTCCGTGCGTGCGGGCGTTGTCGATGAGGGGTTGCATGAGTGTGGTGATTCCTCCTGGCGCGCGGTGGGGAGCGCGTCGGACGGGCATGACAGAGGTGGGGGAAGGAACGACTCTGTTCCTCAGCAGCGGAAGACCTGAAGCGCTGCCGGTGTGTGCGACGTCGAGGATCTCGACGCGCGATGATGTGCGGCGCCGGCTCTGACCTGGTCCGGTGCTGCCGGCTGGATGTGCCGCAGCAGGGTCCGCTCCGGCGCACAGGGCGCGGAGTCGGCGTGGAACCGGTCGCGGGTCCGCAGGGGACCGGTCGGGTCCCCGTGGTGCCCGGCGCGGCAGGTGGCGATCTCGTCGCGCAGCGCCTTCCCGGAGAACTTGATTCCGGGGCGCGAGGACTGGCCGGAGGGTTCAGTTCCGGGCTGGGCCTTGGCCTCGGCTTTACGGGGTGTGTGCGCGGATGCGAAGGACGCCGTCGGTGCGAAGAACTGAAGGGCGAGCAGGACGGCGGCGAGGATCGAAACCACGGTCCGTGCCGTCGTACCTCGGTACATGCGCCCCCCTTCAGGTGATTGACACGTCTAGCGCTGACCAACACTTGGTCAATGACTGGTCAAGAAACACGTTAACCCTGCAAAGTCATTTGCAGGGTTAACTTAACGTTTCAAGCTGAAGAGAGCCTGAAAACCGTGGGTGGGTTGGCTTGAACCACCCCTTGGCCTCACGGCAGTTGGCGCAGTATTGGGGTTGTGGTTACCGGGAGTTCGCCAGCTTGCCCGCGTCGCGGGCCAGGGCGGTGAGCCGGGAGATGGCCCGGAAGTACTTCTTGCGGTAGCCGCCGTTCAGCATCTCCTCGCTGAAGAGCTGGTCGAAGGGCAGACCCGAGGCCATCACGGGCACCTCGCGGTCGTAGAGCCGGTCCGCCAGGACGACCAGCCTGAGGGCCGTCGACTGGTCGGGAACCGGCCGCACACCGGTGAGGCACACGGCCCCGATTCCGTCGGTCAGAGCGCCGTACCGGCTGGGGTGGACCCGGGCGAGGTGCTCCAGGAGGGGCGAGAACGCGTCGAGGGAGGCGCCCTCGATGGCGTGCGCCGTCCGGGTCACCTCTTCGTCGGAGTACGGCGGCGGCGCCTCGGGCAGACCGCGGTGGCGGTAGTCCTCGCCGTCGATGCGCAGCGCCCGGAAGTGGGCCGACAGGCCCTGGATCTCCCGCAGGAAGTCGGCCGAGGCGAACCGGCCCTCACCGAGCTTGCCGGGCAGCGTGTTGGAGGTGGCGGCGAGCGCCACGCCCGCGTCGACGAGCTTGCCGAGGAGGGTGGAGACCAGGACGGTGTCGCCCGGGTCGTCGAGCTCGAACTCGTCGATGCACAGCAGGCGGTGGCCGGACAGGGTCTGGACGGTCTTCTGGAACCCGAGCGCGCCGACCAGATTGGTCAGCTCCACGAAGGTGCCGAACGCCTTGAGCTCGGGCTCTGCCGGGGTGGCGTGCCACAGGGAGGCCAGCAGGTGGGTCTTGCCCACGCCGTAGCCACCGTCGAGGTAGACGCCGCGCGGGCCGGCCGGGGCCTTCTTCGGCGCCTTGCCGAAACCGAACAGCCGCCGCTTGCCGGAACCGCCCGCTCCCCGGCCGAGGCCTGCCGCGAAGCCCTCCAGGACCTCGACGGCCTCGGTCTGGCTGGGCTGGTTCGGGTCCGGGATGTACGTGCTGAAGCGCACCGAGTCGAACCGCGGCGGCGGCACCATCTCGGCGACCAGCCGATCCGCGGGGACGTGCGGCTCACGGGCGCACAGGGACAGCGGGGCCGCTTCGGCTATCGGGCCGGTACCGGAGGGAGCGGGGGAGGAGGACACGGTTCACCATGCTACGGCGCGTGGAACACTGCACGGCATGCGACGTCTGTTCCCTGTGACCGATGAAACAGCAGCTCCGGCCCCGGGTGGGGCGTCCGGTGAGGAAGGGGCCGGGCGGGAGTGGGGGCTGGCCGAGCTGGCGGCCGCTTACGCCTATCCCGAGCCGGGGGCCGGGGGGCCGCTGCCGTGGCTGCGCGCCAATATGGTGTCCACGCTGGACGGGGCCGCCCAGCACGACGGCCGTTCGCAGCCCATCTCCAGCGCGACCGACATGCGGATCTTCGGCACGCTGCGGGCGCTGGCGGACGTGGTGGTCGTGGGCGCGGAAACGGTGCGCCAGGAGGGCTACCGGCCGGCACGCGCGCGTGCCGAGTTCGCGGCGGCGCGGGAGGCGGCCGGACAGGCCCCCGCCCCCGCGATCGCGGTCGTCACCGCCAGCCTCGACCTGGATTTCTCGCTCCCGCTGTTCACCTCGCCCCTGGTGCCCACCCTGGTCCTCACCGGAGCCGCCGCCGCCCCGGACCGCGTCGCCACCGCCGAGAAGGCGGGCGCGCGGGTGGTGACCGCCGGGGACGGCATCGGCGTGGACCCCGCCCGGGTCGTCCAGACCCTCGCCGGCCTGGGCCACACCCGGCTGCTGACCGAGGGCGGACCGCGGCTGCTGGGCCAGCTGGTGGCGGCCGGCGCGCTCGACGAGCTCTGTCTGACCGTCTCCCCGATGCTCAGCGCCGGCGACGCGCAGCGCATCGCCGGGGGACCCGCCGTCACCGTCCCGCGGCGCTTCTCGCTGCTGTCGATGCTGGAGGAGGACGGCTTCCTGTTCACCAGGTACGGACGGTCCTGACGTACTGAACCGCGCGGCGCGGGGTAGCGGCACGGAGGTACAGGTGTCGGCGATCAGTGAGCCGGACCGGTCGGTACGTTCGGAATATGCCGTTCTGTTTGGATTCCGGAGGGCACACTGGATCCGGCAGCTCCCGTGCGACCACGGGGCAGGATGGTTTCAGCAAGGATCAGAAGGGGCGCCTGGTGTTCACAAGCGTATTGATGATCGAGAAGGCCCTGACGTCCGCTGACGTGGAGTTCGTCACCACCTTGCACGGGGAGGAGCAGGTCTCCTTCCAGGTGCTGCTCCAGCCGCGCGGCGAGCAGGCCGATCGTCTGCTGCGGGCCATCGACGACGTCGCGCTCGGCGAACTCGACGACGCCGTCCGCGAGGGCGAGACGCCGGAGGGCGAGGAGGCGCTGAGCGTCGGGCAGCGGGCGCTGGAGGTGTCCCTCGCGGCGCTGCGGACGTCCGGGAGCGAGGCGCGGGGACGGTTGATCGAGGACCATCCGCTGGACGCGCTGAAGTCCTTGGTCGAGGAGGTCGGCGCCGACGAGGTCATCGTGCTGACCGACCCCCACTACGTGGAGGAGTTCTTCCACCGGGACTGGGCGTCACGGGCCCGGCACAAGGTGGGGGTGCCGGTGCTGAAGCTGTTCTCGCACAGCAAGGCGTAGTGCCGGGCTGATGCGGTGGCGCTTCTGAAATAGGCTGTGGGCGCTCACCGTCCCAGAACGCCCTTGGAGATATGCATGGCACCCGGCCTTCCCACCGCCATGGACCGACCGCACTTCATCGGGATCGGTGGGGCCGGGATGTCGGGTATCGCGAAGATCCTCGCCCAGCGCGGGGCCGTCGTGGCGGGCAGTGACGCGAAGGAGTCGGCGACGGCCGAGGCGCTGCGGGCGCTGGGTGTGACGGTGCACATCGGGCACGCCGCGGAGCACCTGGCCGACGACGCGAGCTGTGTGGTCGTGTCGTCCGCGATCCGGCAGGACAACCCCGAGCTGGCCCGCGCGGCAGCGCTCGGCATCCCCGTCGTGCACCGCTCCGACGCGCTCGCCGCCCTGATGGAGGGCCTGCGGCCGATCGCGGTCGCCGGTACGCACGGCAAGACGACCACGACCTCGATGCTCGCGGTGTCGCTGAGCGAGCTGGGCCTGACGCCGTCGTACGCCATCGGCGGGGACCTGGACGCGCCCGGCTCCAACGCGCTGCACGGCGACGGCGAGATCTTCGTCGCCGAGGCGGACGAGTCGGACCGCAGCTTCCACAAGTACGCGCCCGAGGTCGCGATCGTCCTCAACGTCGAGCTGGACCACCACGCCAACTACGCCTCGATGGACGAGATCTACGAGTCGTTCGAGACGTTCGTGGACCGGATCACCGAGAGCGGCACGCTGGTGATCGCGGCCGACCACGAGGGCGCCCGGGAGCTGACCCGCCGGGTCGCGGGACGCGGCGTGCGGGTGGTGACGTACGGCGAGTCCGAGGACGCCGGCGTGCGCATCCTGTCGGTCGTGCCGCAGGGCCTGAAGAGCGAGGTCACCGCCGTTCTGGAGGGACAGGAGCTGACCTTCACGGTCTCCGTCCCCGGCCGGCACTACGCGCACAACGCGGTGGCCGCGCTCGCGGCGGGCGTGGCGCTCGGCGTCCCCGCCGAGGAGCTGGCCCGGGCGCTGGGCGCGTACACGGGCGTCAAGCGGCGGCTCCAGCTCAAGGGCGAGGCCGCGGGCGTACAGGTCATCGACTCCTACGCGCACCACCCCACCGAGATGACCGCCGACCTGGAGGCCATGCGCGCGGCGGCGGGCGACTCCCGGATCCTGGTCGTCTTCCAGCCGCACCTCTTCTCGCGCACGCAGGAGCTGGGCAAGGAGATGGGCCAGTCCCTGGCCCTCGCGGACGCCTCGGTCGTGCTGGACATCTACCCGGCCCGCGAGGACCCGATCCCCGGCGTGACCAGCGAGCTGATCATCGAGGCGGCCCGGGCGGCGGGCGCGGACGTGACGCCGGTGCACGACAAGGCGGACGTCCCCTCGGTCGTCGCGGGAATGGCGAAGCCCGGCGATCTCGTTCTCACCATGGGAGCGGGCGACGTCACCGACCTCGGCCCGCGCATCCTGGACCGTCTGTCGAACTGAGGGGCTGGAGGCTCATGCCGTACGACGTCGAGAAGCCGGACGAGCAGTGGCGCGCGGAGCTGAGCCCTGGCGAGTACGCGGTGCTGCGCCAGGCGGCCACGGAGCCCGCCTTCACCGGTGAGTACACCGACACCAAGACCCGGGGGGTCTACTCCTGCCGTGCCTGCGGTGCGGAGCTGTTCACCTCGGACACGAAATTCGAGTCCCACTGCGGCTGGCCGTCCTTCTTCGATCCGAGGGACACCGACGCGGTGGAACTGATCGAGGACCGGACCCACGGCATGGTGCGTACCGAGGTGCGCTGTGCGCGCTGCGGCTCGCACCTCGGGCATGTGTTCGCGGGCGAGGGCTATCCCACGCCCACGGACCAGCGGTACTGCATCAACAGCATCGCGCTGCGCCTGACCGCCGCTGAGGACTGAGACAGCCCTCAGCGGATCCGGCACTCCTTCTGTGTCAGCCGCTTCGTCTTCCCTGCGGTGCGGCTGCACACCACCCGGGTCTCGGAGGTGCCGTCGTCCGTGCGGCGGACCTCTTTGAGGACGATGCTGTGGCCGGCGCGGTCGCCGTACAGCGGGGCACGGGTGAAGTCGATGGTGCCGGTGGCCATGCCCTCGATCTTGACGTTGCGCAGGTTCACCCAGGTCGAGGCGCGGCTCTGGGGCCGGTCGTCCCGGGTGGCCGCCCAGTAGAGGGCCCAGGTCGCGTCGTGTGCCAGGGCGGTCTGACCGCTGGCCAGGGCGGGACTGTCGTAGCGCAGGTTCCGGCCCCGCAGCCCCGGCAGGTGCGCGGCCGCGTCCAGGTAGAAGGTCGTCCGGCTGGCGGCCGTGTGCAGTTCGGCCAGGGCCGCGTGGTACAGCGTGACCTTCGGTGCGACGGACTGTCCGCCGGCGGTGAAGTCGGCCTTGGACAGGTCGTCGCCGGTGAGGATGGCCAGGGGTCTTCCGGCGCAGCCCGGCTCGGTGCCCAGCTGGGTCATCAGGGGGTCGATGTCCTCCACCCGGCCGGCGAAGTAGATCACCGATGGGACCTGTCCGCCCCGGCAGATCTCCTGGGCGTGCGAGCGGAGTTCCGGCTTGCCGCCGCTGAGGGTGTAGCGGCGCTGATCGAGCGGGGTGAAGCCCTGTCGGCGCAGCATGTCCTGGCCGTAGCGTGCCTGTTCGTCGGTGTAGAGGTCGTCGGTCTTCGCCGTGTCGCGGGCGAGGACGAGGGAGTACTGCCGACGGTCCGGTGTGCGCAACTGGGCGGCGATCAGGCCGAGTTGCTCGGTCTGCCACTGGTCCGTGGCGGCCAGGCTGAACCAGTTGGCGAACTCGCGGGGCAGATAGGTGGCGGAGTTCGTGCCGGAGACGATCGGCAGTCCGGCCTCCATCAGCGTGCGGGTCGTCGCCCTGCTCGACTTCAGGTCGCGGCCGGTGCCCACGACCCCCACCACGGTCGGGTCCTGGGCGGCGTACGCGGCGATCTCCTCGGCCATCTCCTCCTGGTGGCCCAGGTCCACGCCGCCGTTGGCGAGCAGGACCCGCAGTTTCACACTGGAGTTCTTGTTGATGACGGCCTGTGCCAGATACACGCCCGCCAGTTCCTCGGCGCCCTTCACGGGCGAGGAGCCGTCCGAGGAATCGGCGCTCAGCGGCCCGGCGTAGACGACGGTGACGTACTTGCCGGGGTGGCGGGCGAGGACGTTCGCGTTCTGCTTGGCGATGCGGTCCTCCAGTTCGTCCACCGTCCAGGGCGTCGCGTCGTCGGCTGTCAGCGCCTTGGGCTCGTCGGCGGGGTCGGGCGCGGGCAGCCAGTCGGCGAAGCGGACGCCGTCCGTCGCTATGCCGATGCATTCCGTGCCGCCGCCGGGTGTCTCCTCGCGCCGGGTGTCCCGGTTGGCGGTCAGCACCGACGCCGAGCAGTACCGGTCGTGCAGGGCGTCGGCCCGCATGACGGTCCCGGCGGTCAGCAGGGCGATCACCAGGACCAGGGTGTGCAGGGCCCACACCAGCCGGGCGGACGTGGGCCGGGTGGAGGCCCGGAGATGCCGGGTGCGTTCCTCGACGGGGCCGAGCTGGTCGTGCGGCAGCGGGACCTTCATCACCCACGGCAGGACGGACCGTTCCCGGCTGGGCGACTGCTCGGCGCGCAGGTTGTGCGCCCACTGCCGGTGCCAGGCGCGCAGCCGCTCGCCGAACCTGGGCGGTACCGCGGCCGGGTCGGGCGGCGCAGGGACAACGCCGCGCTCCAGGCGCGGCACGTCGTGGGTGTGCACCGCGGCGACCACCACCAGCGGGTCGAGCTCACTGCGCCGGCTGCGGACGTCGCTGATGGCCCGGATCAGATCGATGCCGCCGTTGCGGTCGTCCGCGTGGGGCAGGAACAGCATCGGCGGGCGCGGCCGTTTGAAGCCGCGCAGGTCCCAGCTCCAGCGGCGGTGGTTGTCCCGCAGGTCCTCGCGCAGCGCGAGCACGCACAGCTGGAGGTGGAAGTCGCCGCCCGCCGTGAGCGCCTCGGCCACGTCGTACGCCCGGGCCGCGATCGCCTTCCAGGACCGCACCGGCCGCAGCAGCGAGACCTCGGTGGGATCCTCGTGGTCCGCCGCCCTGAGGAACGTCGTCGTCATGAACCAGCGGCTCTCCCGGCGCAGCCACAGGAAGATCGGCGCCCGCCCAGGCAGCACGTAGTTGAGGACGGTCAGCAGTAGCAGGAAGACGAGACCGGCGCCCACCGCCACGTACCACTCGCTGCGGGCCATGAGCGCGGCGAGCACGGTCACGAGGCTCGCCGGGAGGATGTGCGCCATGTCGAAGAGCGGCAGACCCGACCGCCAGCGCGCGGTGTTCTTCGGCCGCCAGCGCTGCTGGGCCAGCTGGTTCAGCAGCCGTTGCCGCTGGTCCTGGCCGGCCTCGGGGCTGCCCGGCTCGGGCGCCGGCCAGGTGTCGCCGAGCGCCGCGACCGCGTCGTCGATGGCATGCACCAGCCGCAGCCGCGGGAACGCGTAGCGCCGGTAGACCGCCTTCGGGCCGCCCCACTTCTTCGGTTCGCTCAGGGCCCGCACCATGGCCGCGGCCCGGCGCACCTCCGTGGGGCCCTCGTAGACGTCCTGCGCCACCGCGCAGCGCGTGCCGTGTGCCTCCTGGCCCGCGTACAGCTGCCGGACCAGCCCGGTCACCGCGTCGTCGTCCGAGCTCTCCTGGGCGTGCACGACGAACACCGGCATGGGCGGCTCGGCGCTCGTGCGGAAGTCCTGGATGAGGATTTCGAGCTGATCCTGGAGGTGGAGCCCGGCGCCACGCTCCGGCATGCCGTCATGTCCCCCGGGGCAGTCCGGCGGCGTGCGATCAGCGTTCACCATGGGCAATCCCCCGTTCGCCTTCGGTGACCTACGAGGCTAGCCGGTGTGGATGGGGTGCGAGTGGGTGACGGACGAACTTCAGGATCGTTTCTGCCTGGTCCGTGGCGGCACCCGGGCTGAATGAGTGATCCATCGACCTGTTGACTAATGGCTGATCGAGCCAGAAGATGTGCGGAGTGACCTCCTCCGCGCATCAGCCCGCACGTCCCGGCCGCCTCCCCGCCGACCTTCTCGTCGGCCTCCCCGTCGATCTCGACGAGGCCGCACACCGCTGTCTCGTCGCGGGGTTCGACGGGACGGCGGGGGTTCCGGACGAGCTGAAGCGGCTCGTCGACCGGGGGCTCGGCGGGGTCATCCTGTTCACCCGGAACGTGCGCGACGCGGAACAGGTGCGGCGGCTCACCGCGGAGCTGCGGGCCCTGCGGCCGGACCTGCTCGTGGGGATCGACAACGAGGGCGGCGGGATCGGTCACCTGGTGGGCGCGGGCGCTCCCGAGGTGCCCGGATCGTACGCGCTCGGAGTGGCCGACGACCCCGGGCTGACCGGCCGCTGCGCCGACGCCCTGGCCGGGCATCTGGCCTCCCTCGGCATCACGGTCTCCTACGCCCCGGTCGCCGACCTCCAGCACCATCCGCGCAACCCGATCGTGCGCACCCGGTCCTTCGGCGCCGAACCCGCCCTGGCCGCCCGGCATCTGCGGGCCTGGATCACCGCCACCGAGCGGCGGGGCGTCGCCTCCTGCGCCAAGCACTTCCCCGGGCACGGCGGCACCGAGACCGACAGCCACCACGGGACGGCCGTCGACCCGCGGTCGTACGACGAACTGCGGGCCGACTTCGAGCCGTTCCGCGCCGCCGTCGAAGCGGGCGTGCCGATGATCATGAGCGCCCATGTCGTCTACCCGGCGCTGGACCCCGAGCGGCCCGCCACCCTGAGCCGCCGCATCCTGGGCGATCTGCTCCGCCACGAGCTGGACTTCGACGGCGTCCTGGTCAGCGACGCCCTGGAGATGAAGGCCATCGCCGACCGCTACGGCGAGGCCGCCGGGGCGCGGATCGCCCTCGCCGCGGGCGCCGACCAGGTCATCGTGGCCGTGCCCGACCTGGAGGTCACCCTGGCCTGCCGGGACGCGGTGCTCAGCGCGTTGCGCTCCGGTGTGCTGCCCGAGGAGCGGGTGCGGGAGGCCGCCGGGCGGGTGCGGCGCCTCGCCGTGCGGTACACCGCTCCGGCCGCCGGGACCGTCGCCGGCTGGGACGCGGGAGCCGGTCTCGAGGCCGCCCGCCGGGCCGTCCGCAGCCGGCCGGTGCCGTCGGGCGTGCGGGGCGCCCATGTCGTCGACCTGTTCCCGCCGCCGCATCCCGCGCTCAACTGGGGCGGCGAGGACCTGCTGACGGAGGTGCGGGCCGTCGACCCCACGGCCACGGGGACCGCGGTCAGCGGAGAGCCGGCGGATCCGGCCCCCTTCGTGGAGGAGATCCTGCGCGCCTGCGGTGACACGCCGCTGGTCATCGCCACCTGTGACGCCGGGCTCCACACCTGGCAGGAACGGCTGCGCGCCGCCCTGCTGTCGCAGCGGCCCGACGCCGTACGGATCGACACCGGGCTGCCGGAGGGCGGCGCGCTCTGCTCCTACGGGCGGGGGCGGGTGAATCTGCGGGCCGTCGCGGAGGCGCTGACGGGTACCTGAGAGTTCACGGCACCCGTACGACCTCCTTGATGCCGCGCGCAGCGAGGTACGCGGCGTCCTCCGCCCGCTCCGCCAGGACCACGGCCGGGTGGACGCCCTCCGTGCGCAGGGCCATCCACGCGTCGAAGAACGCGCCTCCCGGGCCGGAGACGGAGCGGGTGGACGGCGTGCAGTCCAGGACCAGGGCCGTGTCGCGGGGCCGGGCGGGGTGGTGCCCCGCGCGTACCTCGGCGACGGTCTCGGCCAGGGCCGTGGCGATGGGCTTGGCGTCGCCCCGCGCGTCGAACAGGCCCAGGGTGTATTCCAGTTCAGGGTAGTCGGCCAGGGACCGGTCCACGTCGTGGGAGCACCACCAGGTCACACCCCACAGTCCCTCGCAGCCGGCCGCGTTCCGTACGGTCGCCCGCGCGAAGTCCGGGGCGTCGGCCGCCGGGATGTGGGGTTCCGGGGCGCCCGTCTCCTGGACCCAGACCGGGCGGGCCGGATCCTCGGCGTAGGCCTTGGCGAGTTCCGTGCCGTACTCGGCGAGGTGCAGCACCTGAGGTGAGCGGGGGCCGTAGCGGCGGGCGCAGTCGCCGGAGAACACCCAGGGGTGGACGGTGGTGACATCGCCCTTGCGGGCCGAGGCCTCGGGGGTGAAGGGGTGGTCGTCGCCGTACCAGGCCGCGTCGTAGGCGGAGTGGGTCGCGAGCCGGCCCGGGGGCAGATGCTCGCGGGTGGCGGACAGCAGGGTGTCGAGGTAGCGGTCCACCTCGTCCGGGGTCACCGGGTTGTGCTCGACCAGGTTGTTGAGCTCGTTGCCCAGCTGGAGGCCGATGAGGTTCGGGCGGCCGGCGAGGGAGCGGCCGAGGGTCCGCATCAGCTCCGCCTGGGCGGCGACGGCCTCCGGGTCGGTGAAGACATTGCGGTGGTGCCAGCTCCGCGTCCACTCCGGATAGAAGTCGAAGCTGGACAGATGGCCCTGCACCCCGTCCACCAGGACGTCGAGACCGGCCTCGGCGGCCAGGTCGACCAGGTGCGCGAGCTGGTCCACGGCGGCGGGGCGGATGAGTGTGCGGTTGGGCTGGAGGAGCGGCCACAGGTGGAAGACCCGGACGTGGTCGAGGCCGAGTGCGGCGATCTGGTCCAGGTCCTCGCGGGCGTTCGCCGGGTCGAAGTCGTGCCAGGCGTGGAACCAGCCGCGGCGGGGCGTGTAGTTGACGCCGAAGCGGAGCGTGGGGATGGGATCCTCCTCGGGTCGAGCACCCAGATCCCTTGCTCTGGGTGAATGCATCAATCACCATAGTCGGCGATGGGTAATGAATTGAACCAGGAGCGTCAAGGCGGCTCGCCTTTGGTGGTCGGCCTCGACGCGGGCGGCACGCGGACCCGGGCGGTCCTGGCGGCCGCCGTGGACGGACGTCCGCTGGGCGAGGGTTCCGCCGGGCCGGGCAACGCCCTGACCGTTCCGGTGCCGCAGCTCACCGAGCATCTCGCCGAGGCCGTCGGACAGGCCGTGCCCGAGTCCCTCCGCGCCCGGGTCGTGGCCGTGGCCGGCGGTTTCGCGGGAGCGACGGACGCCGCCGCCGACGAACCGGGGCGGCGCAACGCCCTGGCCGCCCTCACCGCCGCCTTGCGCCGACTGGGCATCGACGCCGGTCCGCCCGTCATGGGCAGCGACATCGAGGCGGCCTTCGCCTCCGCCCCGGGCGCCCCGGCCGACGGCCTCGCCCTGGTGGCCGGTACGGGCGCGGTCGCCATGCGCATCACCGGCCGCCGTGGCATCGCCACCGTGGACGGCGACGGCTGGCTCCTCGGCGACGACGGCAGCGGCTTCTGGATCGGCCGCGCGGCGGTGAGGGCCGCGCTGCGGATGGCCGACGGGAGGGGAGCGCCGACCGTGCTGGCGGAGACGGTGGGGCGAGAACTCGGGGTGCCGGGCGAGGCGCTGCCCGGCGGAGCGGCCGGGGGTGTCGCCGGCGGTGTGGTGCGGAGACTGTCTCCCGATGTGGTCCAGGGCGTCGCGGAGAGGGCGTCGCGTGACGCGGCGGTGCCGCCGCCCGCGAGCGGGCCGACCGCAGTGGCCGGGGCCGGTTCCCCGGCCGGCCGGCGCCCCCTCCCGCCCCACGACGACACCCCCTGGTCCCGCCCCCACCGCGAGGCCTACCGCAGACACGTGCTCCCCGCTGTCATGGCCGAGCCGCCCATCCGCCTCGCGCGACTCGCGCCGCTGGTCGTCGAGGCGGCCGAGGACACCGTCGCCCTGGCCATCCTGGACGAGGCGGCCGACCAACTAGCCGACGCTATAAGGGCGTTGGACCCACAGTCAGGAGAGCGGGTCGTGGCCACCGGAGGCCTGCTCGGGCCCGACGGGCCGCTCACCTCGCGCCTGGAAGCCCGCCTCCACACCCTCGGCCTGACCCTCGACTGGGTCCCCGACGGCCGCCTGGGCGCCGTGGCCCTGGCCCGGCTCGCCCACCAGGGCCGCACATGACCGCCACCCGGCAGGACACGCCCCTCTACCGCGACACCACCGCCCCGGTCGACGACCGCGTCCACGACCTGCTCTCGCGCATGACCCTGCGCGAGAAGGCCGGACAGCTCAACCAGCGGATGTACGGCTGGGACGCCTACCGCCGCACCCCCGACGGCGGCTTCGAACTCACCGACGCCCTCCGGGCCGAGACCGAGCGCTTCGCCGGACTCGGGGCCCTGTACGGGCTGCTGCGCGCCGACGCCTGGTCGGGCGTCGACCACACCACCGGGTCCGGCGCCGAGGACGGTGCCGAACTGGCCCGCCTCGTCCAGCGGCATGTTGTCGAACACAGCAGGCTCGGCATCCCGGCCCTGTTCGTCGAGGAGGTGCCGCACGGCCACATGGCCCTCGACGGGACGGTCCTGCCCGTCAACCTGACCGTCGGTGCCGGCTGGGACCCCGGGCTGTACGAGCGGGCCGCCGCCCACGCCGCCGCCGAACTGCGTGCCCGGGGCGGCCATGTCGCCCTCGTCTCGGCCCTGGACATCGCCCGGGACCCGCGCTGGGGCCGGACCGAGGAGTGCTTCGGCGAGGATCCGTATCTGGCCGCCCGGCTCACCGAGGCGCTCGTACGCGGCATGCAGGGGGAGCAGGGGCCGGACGGGGCCTTCGCCCCGGACAAGGCTCCCGTCGTCCTCAAGCACTTCGCCGGGCAGGGCGCCACCGTCGGCGGCCGCAACTCCGCCGAGTCCGAACTCGGACCGAGGGAACTGCACGAGATCCACCTCCCCGCCGCCCACGCCGGTGTCCGGGCCGGAGCCGCCGCCGTCATGGCCGCCTACAACGAGGTCGACGGGATGCCCTGCTGCGGCAACCGCGCCCTGCTCACCGGACTGCTGCGCCACCGCTGGGGTTTCGACGGACTCGTCATGGCGGACGGACTGGCCGTGGACCGGCTGGCCCGCGTCACCGGCGACAAGGTCTCCGCCGGTGCCCTCGCCCTCGACGCCGGGGTCGACCTCAGCCTGTGGGACGAGGGCTTCACCCATCTGGCGGAGGCGGTCGAACGAGGGCTGGTGAGCGAGGAGGCCCTGGACCGGGCGGTCGCCCGGGTGCTGCGGCTCAAGTTCCGCCTGGGGCTCTTCGAACAGGCCTACGGCGCGGGCCCGTTCCCGGACCCCGCCGTCGGACGCGAGCTGAGCACCGCACTCGCCCGTGCCGCCGTCACCCTCCTCCACAACGACCAGGGTGTCCTGCCCCTGTCGACCGGCTCCCGTATCGCCCTCCTGGGGCCGCACGCCGGCACCGTCGCCCACCAGTCGGGCGACTACACCGCTCCGCAACGCCCCGGTACGGGCACCAGCGTTCTCGACGCGCTCCGGCGAACCGGCGTCGACGTGCGCCACGCCAAGGGCTGTGCCCTCACCGGGGACGACCTTTCCGGCATCCCCGGGGCGATCGCCGAGGCCGCCGCGTCCGATGTGGCCGTGCTCGTGCTGGGCGGCAGCAGCGCCCGTACGCCCGGCACGGAGTTCGACGCCAACGGCGCCGCGCGCACCGTCGTGTCCGAGATGACCTGCGGAGAGGGCGTCGACCTGGCCGGGCTCCGGCTCGGCGCGGCCCAGCACGCCCTGCTCGACGCCGTGACGGCGACCGGTACGCCCACCGTCGTCGTCCTGATCCAGGGCCGCCCGCACGCCGTCCCCGAGGCCGCCGAACGGGCCGCCGCGCTGCTCACCGCCTGGTACCCGGGCCCCTGGGGCGGCGAGGCGATCGCGGACGTCCTGCTCGGACGGGCCGAGCCCGTCGGCCGGCTGCCCGTCTCCGTACCGCGCTCGGCGGGTCAACTGCCCGTCTACTACAACCACAAGGACACCGAGTACGGCGGCTACGCCGACGACAGCGCCGAGCCGCTCTTCGGTTTCGGGCACGGGCTGTCGTACACGAGCTTCGCCTACGGGCCACCCCGGCTCGCGGGGCGGGCGGTGGAGGTCGAGATCACCAACACGGGGGAGCGGCACGGGCGTTCTGTCGCCCAGATGTATCTGCGCCGACTCATCGCGCCCGTCTGGCCGCGTACGCTCGAGCTCCGTGGTTTCCAGGCCGTCGATCTGGCGCCCGGGGAGCGCCGTACCGTCGTGTTTCCCCTCGGGGCCGAGCAGCTCGCCCAGGTGGGGCCGGAGATGGAGACGGCGGTCCTGCCCGGCACGGTCGAGATCCGCGTCGCGGAGTCGGCGCGCCGGGCCCTGACCGCCGTACCGGTCGAGCTCCGGGTGGATCAGAGCTTCACGGCACCGGACGAGACGCCCTTGTAGAACCACCGCTGGGTGATGACGAACAGCACCAGGACCGGGATCACGGAGATCACCGAACCGGCCATCACCATCCGCTGGTCGTAGCCGAACGACGAGCTCTGCAGCCGGGCGAGACCCAGCGTCAGCGTGAAGTGCTCCTCCGAGCGCAGCACGATCAGCGGCCACAGGAAGTCGTCCCAGGCGCTGATGAAGGTGTTGATGGTGACGACGAGGATCGCGCCGTAGGCGGAGGGCAGATACAGATACCGGAAGCGTTTCCACTCGCCCGCCCCGTCCAGCATCGCCGCGTCCTCGATCTCGCGCGGCACGGCGAGGAACGCGGCCCGCATGATGAGGACGTTGATCGCGGCGACGAAGCCGGGCAGCCAGACACCGGCCAGATGGTCGACCAGGCCCATGTCCCGGATGCTGAGGAACAGCGACACCATGATCGACTCGAAGGGGAACATCATGGACGCCATCAGCACCACCCAGACCAGCTTGCGGCCCTTCCAGCCCGGCTTGGAGAGCATGTAGCCGGCCAGGGTGGAGAAGACGAGCTGGCTCGTGACGGACAGCGCGACGATCACCAGGCTGTTCCCGATGTACGTCCACACCGGGACCTGGTCGAAGATCTCCCGGTAGGCCCGCAGGGTCGGGTGGTGGGGGATCAGCGAGGCACCGGCGCCGAAGACGTCCTCGCCCGCGCCCTTGAGGGACGACAGCAACTGCCACAGCAGCGGGCCGACCGTGATGAAGAGGACGAACACCAGCAGCAGATAGCGGACGACCAGTTCGCGCGGCCGGCCGTAGTCCCGCCAGCGGGGCATCGGGCGTCGGCGTTTGTCGACGGCGGTCGTCATGCCTCGTCCTCCTTCGTCAGACGCTGGGCGAGCAGCGTGAGGCCCAGGGTCAGGGCGAACAGGGCGACGCTGACGGCGGCGCCGTAGCCGGCGTTGCCGGTGAGCGGGTCGAGGCCGACGTCGCGGATGTAGAAGGGCAGCGTGCGGTCGGCGCCGCCGGGGCCGCCGGTGGAACCGCCCAGCATGTAGATCTCGGTGAAGACCCGAAGGGAGCCGATGCCGGTCAGGGTGCCGACCAGCATCATCGAGGTGCGGACGCCGGGCACGGTGACGTGCCAGAAACGGCGTACCGCGCCCGCGCCGTCCACGGCCGCCGCCTCGTGCAGTTCCTTGGGCACGTTCCCGAGGGCCGCCAGGTAGAAGATCATGTACCAGCCGAGGCCCTTCCACAGCGTCAGGCCCATCGCCGACAGCAGGATCAGCCACGAGTCCGACAGGAACGGGATGGCGTCCCGGATGAGGTGGGCCTTCTGCAGCCAGGTGTTGACCAGCCCCTGGTCGCTCAGCAGCCACTGCCAGCTCAGGCCCACGACCACGCTGGAGGCGAGCACCGGCGTGTAGAAGGCGGAGCGGAAGAAGCCGATGCCCGGCAGGTTCTTCTCCACGAGGATCGCGAGCAGCAGCGGCAGCAGCACCATCAGCGGGACGACGAACAGCGCGTACAGCAGGCTGTTGCGGGTGGCCAGCCAGAAGTCCGGATCGCCCAGCATCCGGCGGTAGTTGTCCAGCCCGACGAGGTTGTACGCCCCGCCGAGCGGCTTGGCGTCGGTGAAGGAGACGAGGACCGTGTTGAGGAACGGGAAGACCCCGAACACGGTCGCGCCGATGATCGCCGGGGTCATCCACAGCCAGGGCAGCCACCAGCGGCGGTGGAGCGCCGCGCCCCCCGCGTCGGCGCTCGGGCCGGGCGTCACGAAGCGGAGGGCGCGGCGCAGGCGCCCCGGCGGCCGGGCAGGGGAGGCGCCGTCGGGGCGTCGGGCGCCCGACCCCGGGGGAGCGGAGACGGGCGCCTGGTGGACGGTCGGTTGCGTCATCCTCAGCTGCCCTGCTCGATCAGCTGGTTCGCCTTGGACTGTGCCTCCTTCAGAGCGTCCTCGGCGCTCTTCTTGCCCTGCATGGCCAGCTGGATCTGGGCCGTGATGGCGTTCAGCTCACCGGGCGTCAGGGCGATCTCGTCGGCCGTGGCGGTCTTGCGGTCACTGGCGACGATCTTGCGGGCCTCGGCGAAGGGGTCGTCGCCCTTGACCGACTGGAAGAACGGGTCGTTCAGGGAGGCCGTGGTGGAGGGGAAGATGACGACGTTCGGGTCCTTGGCCCAGCCGAGCTGGTTCTCGGCGTTCGTCAGGAACCGCGCGAAGGCCAGCGCGGTCGAGGCGTTCTTGCTGGTGGTCGCGACTCCGACGTACTGCGGGGCGCCGACGGTGTGGCCGAGGGCGTCGAGCATGAAGGGGGCGACGCCGGTCTTCTTGTAGACGCTCGGGTTGTTCTGCTGGATGAACCGCAGGAAGTTGGGGTTGGTGGGGCCGTAGACGAGCTTGCCCTGGCCGTAGACGTTGGCCGGGTCCTGCGTGGAGGACAGGGAGTCCCGGGGCATGCCGCCGGCCTTGTAGAGCTTGGTCATGGCCTCGACCCACTGTGCGGTCTTCGGGTCGTCGGCGAAGGTGAACTTCTTGCCGTCGGCCGAGAGGACCTCGATGCCCATCTGCTGCCAGTCGGCCGGGATGCGCAGCTGCGGGTTGGCGAGGAACGCGTAGTACTTGCCGCCGGAGGCCTTGGCCACCTTCTCCGCGTCGTCGAACAGGCCGAGCACGGTCGTCGGAGGTTTGGCCGGGTCCAGGCCCGCCTTCTTCATCAGGTCGGTGTTGAAGGTCTGCACGATGCCGCCCGAGTACCAGGGCAGCACGCTGTGCACCTTCTTGCCGTCCGCTCCGGCGTACATGCTGGACTTCCACAGCGCGGGGGCGAACGGCTTGCCCGCGTCCGGCGCCTTGTCGTCCAGGTTCAGCAGGTAGCCGTTCTTCGTCAGTGCCACCGCCGTGTTGACGTTGATGTTCACCACGTCCGGCAGTGTGCAGCCCTGTGCGTCGGCGACCAGGCGCTGGGTGAAGGTGGCGTCGCCCGGGTCGTCGATCCAGTTGACGTCGGTGCCGGGGTGGGCCTTCTCGAAGGCGTCGATGACGCCGTTGAAGTACTTCCCGAAGTCCTTCTTCAGGTTGGTGGTCTGGAACGTGATCTTTCCCTTGACCTCGCCGGAGAGCTTGCCGGAACCTACGTTGCCCTTGTCGACCTTGCAGCCGCCGGCGGTGGCGTCACCGCCGTCCGAACCACCGCCGGACAGGCCGCAGCCGGCGGCCGTCAGGGTCAGGACGACCAGACAGGTCAGGGATCCGGTGAGTCTTCTTGCGCGCATTGCTGCCCTCCTGGGACCAGTCGTCGCTGGATCGAGTCGCTGGATCAAATCACCAAGTCGGACTTCGATTGATGAAAATGTGGACCAGAATTCATCGGAGGTCAATGGTTTTGCTCAGTGGTGGTGTTCGTGATCCTGGTGCGTGGGATCGCCGGGGTGTTCGTAGCCCTCGGCGTACTCGACGTCCGCGCGGGCCTCGTCGAGCCAGGTGAAGAAGGCGCGGTGGGCTGCGGCTTGGCGTAGTTCGCGTTCGATGCGGTGGCTTACGCGGCTGTAGGGATGGATGTCCGTGGGCGCTGGTTCGTCGTAGGGGTCGACGCCGCGTCTCAGGGCCTCGGGGGTGAGGAAGCGGTCTCGGTTGCGGGTGTAGTAGTCCTGCACGGCCGTTTCCGGGATGTCCTGCTCGCGTTCCAGGTCGGCCAGGAGGGCTCGGGCGGTGGGGGAGTGAGCCAGGGCTGCGGCGACGATGCTGCCGAGGTCGGCGATGTCCGTTTCGGAAATGGTCAGCATCGCGGCCGGGGAGATGTCCGCTGGGGGTGCGAGGCCGCGTTCTGCACAGGCGTGGCGTGCGAGTTCGTGGATGAGGACGACCTGCGTTGCCCAGCGCCGTTGTTGGCGGTGTCGTCTTGCGGGTGCGGCGCCGTCGTGGCTTGTCGCGCAGTTCCCCGCGCCCCTGGGGACACTGGTGCTCAGGAACGCTTCCACGCGCTGCTTCGGGACCGATACGTCGTGGACGGTCGCTGCGTAGTCCTCCCTCATGGCGTCACCACCAGTTCCACCGCCTTCGTGTACGCCACGCAGCCGTGCCAGGCCGTCTTCGCAAGCAGCCAGTACGAACCCGGTGGGATCGCCGTGCCGTCCACCTCGATCACGGACTCGGCCTGTTCTCCGCCGGGCACCGTGAAGCCCTGGCAGCCCGGGGTGACCCCCGGCCACGTGCCCCAGGAGGAGACGGCCCAGATCGTGCCGTTGACGGGGCCCTGGGTGGGGTTCCGCAGGGTCACGGGGACCCTGGCCCGTTCTCCTCGGCGGACGGTCACCCGCTCGACTCCCAGACGCGCCACCAGAGTCGGGCCCGTGTGGCCGTCCGGGACGTCCAGGGCCGCCACGTCCTCGTACGTCTGGCCGCCGTACGACAGCCGGGCGGCGAGCCAGTGGCGGCCGGGGGCGGGGTCCGGGGGTGGGGTCACCGTGATGTCCGTGAGGGTGAAGCCGCCGGGGGCGAGGGTGTAGGGGAGTTCGGCGGGCTCGGTGGTCCAGCCGGGTGGGGTCTCGAAGGTCACCGTGCCCGACACCGGGGCGTCGGTGAGTTCCGAGGAGACCCGGACGGTCGCGGTGACCGGGCCGTCGGCGGTGAGGGTGGTGGGGGAGAGGTAGACCGCGACGGGCATGTTGCCGCGTGGGGCGGGGCCGGAGTTGTGCAGCCAGTAGCGGGTGGCGATCGGCTGGGCGGGCTCGTGGGCGTCGATGCCCGGCCCGGAGGCGAGGTCCGGCGCGTGGGCCGGGGTGGCCAGGATCGTGGCGACCTCGAAGCCGGTCAGGTCGGCCTCGAGAACGCCGTCCGCGTCCAGGGTGAGGGGCTCCCCGGGTGTCTCCAGGACGTCGGCGCGGGCGCCCGCCGACCAGGGGACCGGTCCGGTCAGCCGGGCCCGCACCGGGCGTCCGTCGACCTCGTGCACACGGACGACGACGCCCTGCCCCGGGGCCACGGACGCCGCGCTGCCCCGGGCCAGCGGGGAGCCGGCCGGTTTGAGCGCGTCGAGCAGTACCTCGCCGTCGGACTCCAGGCCCAGCAAGGTGCCCTCCCTCGGGAGGGCGCCCGAGGAGCGACGGAGCCGTGCCGTCAACGGCCGGTTGTAGGCGTGCCCGGCCTGGGGCAGGCGCAGTTCGCGCCAGTCGCCCGGGCCCGCGACGACGGCGTACTCGAAGGTGTGCGACCAGCGCTGGAGCTGGAAGCCCGAGCCGTCGGGGGCGGTCCGGCGGGGTGGGTCCACCCAGATCCCGGACGGCCAGCCGGTGCAGGAGCGCATCAGGGACATGTACAGGTCGCCGGAGGAGGTCACCACGCAGCCGGGCGTGCCACGGTTGAGGACGGCGAAGCCGCGCCCGTCCCAGGCGTCACCGGGCGACAGGGCCTCCCCGCCACCGGCGGCGGTGGCCGTCACCGTGAAGTCGTCCAGGTCGGCGACGAGCGCGTCGACCGCCTTGGCGTCGTCCTCCGTGCGGGCGCCCGCCACCACGAGCAGCGGCAGGCGCTCCAGGTCGCGCAGGTCGGCCCCGGGGATCCACTCCTCGCGCAGCGAGGCGCGCGGCGCGACCCAGACGGCGGCCACGCCCCGGTCGGCGAGCTGGCGCCTCAGTTCCCGCCCGGCCGCCGTGCCCCAGCCGAGCGCCTCGGCGACCACGGTGTTGCGGTCGGGGCCGCCGACGGCGATCCGGATGTCGGGGAGGTTGGAGTCGACCTCCAGGTCGCCGTAGCGGGGCCCGCCCGCGATGGTCGAGGTCGCCGTGACCCCGGCCCGGACCAGGGCCGCCGCGAGCGGGGCCCCGAGGTCTCCGGCCACGTCCCAGTCGGCGTAGACGAGTTCGGCGACGCCGATCGAGCGGTGCCCGAGGAGGGTGCCGGACTCGTCGTGCACCGCGACCCGTGCGGTGGAGCCGAGGCCGAACCAGGTGTTCGCCGGGTTGTCGAGCGTCCACGGGAACCGCTCGCTGTCCACCTCCACGAACCCGAACCCGCGCCCGATCACCGCGTCCGCCACCTCGTGCACCGGCAGCCCGCCCCGTACGTCCGACGGCCAGCGCACCCGGATCAGCCGGTCGGCGCCGTCGTAGCCGTCGAGGGTCGTGCTGACGTCGAGCCGGTCGACGCCCTGCCAGAGCGTCAGGCGCTGGGTGTAGCGGAAGAGGCCGAGGTCGGCGGTGACGGTGAGCCGGGAACCGGCGGGTGAGTGCTCGGCGCGCACCTCGGCGGTCACGTCCCGGCTGCGGGCGGCGGTCGTGCCGGTCGGGGTGAGGTGCCAGGGGCCCTCACCGAAGCGCGGGTGCCTCGGGTACTCCTCCTGGACGACGATCTCGTTGCCTATGTCCCCGGGCCGCAGCAGTTCCCGGCCACCCTCGGCCCGTGCGCGCAGACCGCTGACGCCACCGCCGCGTGCCGGGTCGACGGTCACCTCGTAGAACTCGTTGCGGATGGTGAGGCCTTCGGCGGGTTCCCAGCCGGGAGCCGTCCCCTCGGCGAGCGGGAGCGCCCTGAGGCCCATGCCGGGTACCTCCGGGACGACGACATGGAGACGGCCGTCCTCGCGGACCGCGGGGAGGCCCCGGGGGACGAGGCCCGGGTCGTCGACCGTCAGCACGTCCCGCCGCGCCCAGGTCGCGGAGTTGAACACGACCAGGTCGGGGCCGTCGCCGGGGGCGACCCGGTCGGCCAGGGCCTGGGTGGCGTCGGCGTGCACGCTCCCCGCCAGGTCGTGCAGTTCCCGCCAGCCGGTCATCAGGTCGATGTACACCTGGTCCGACTCCGAGCCGGTGATGGCGTCGTGGTGGGCGCCGTAGACGAGCTGCCGCCAGGCCTTGTCCAGGGCCGCGTCCGGATAAGGGTGCCCGGTGACGAGCGAGGCGAGCGTCGCCCAGGCCTCGGCGTCGGCGAGGAGAGACTCGCCGTGGCGCTGGGCCTGCTTGGTGTCGATGTAGGAGACGTCCTTGCCCGTGTAGACCGGGTTCATGTCGCGGGTCTGCGGGGAGGCCTTGCGGCCCTCCGCCTCCAGTTCCGCGCGGACGGCGGCGAAGAAGCCCCGGGGGATCGCGCTGATGAAGCGCGGCCACACGTACCGGGCGTTCCAGTCGCGGTGGATGTCCATGACCCAGCGGCACGGCGGCGCGTAGTCCCCGCCCACCGGGAGCAGCACGTTGCGGGTGAGCGCGACCTGCTTGAGCCGCTGGAAGAGCTGGTACGCGGCGGCGTTCGCCGCCGGCAGGGTGGGCGCGTTGTCGATCGCCCAGCCGGCGCCGTAGTGGTTGACCATGTAGGCGGTCAGCAGGCCGCGCCCCGACGGGGCGATCCAGTCGAACTCGGCCGGGAACTGCATCCGGCCCGGGTCCCTCGGCTCCTCGCCGAACACCGACAGCGTCGGCCCCCACTGGTGGAACGGCCCGCGCGCCCACGAACTGGAGCTGACCCCCGCGTCCGCCATCAGCCCGGGGAACTGCGGGTCGTGCCCGAAGGCGTCCAGCTGCCAGGCCGTCTCGGGCGAGGCCCCGATGATCCCGCGCTGGAAGCCGTCGCCGTACAGGGCGTTGCGCACGGTCGGCTCGGCGCCGGTGAGGTTGGTGTTGGGCTCGTTGTAGGTGCCGCCCATGATCTCGACGCGGCCGGTGCGGATCAGCTGCCGCAGGAAGGCCCGCTCCTCAGGGAAGGAGTCCCAGTAGGGCTTGAGATAGTCGACCTCGGCGAGCACGAAGGTGTACGCCGGATCGCGACGGGCGAGGTCGCAGTGTGCCCTGACCAGGCTCATGCCGGACTGGCCGCGCGAGTCGAAGGTGCGGGCGGGCAGTCCGCTCGTCGCCGGGTCGTCGGCGACGTCCCAGGTCTCGGTGTAGGCGCCCTGGGTGTTCCACCAGACGGGGTCGTAGTGGAAGTGGCTGACCATGAACATGGTCCAGCCGGGTTCGGCCGCCGTGAACGCGCCGGTGCGGGTGGTGACTTCGGTCCCGTCCGTGGCGGTGACGGTGATCTCGCGGCGGTCACCGGGGACCAGGTCCTCGCCGGTCACGGGTATCTCGGCGCGTACGGTGCCGTCCTCGCCGACGGTGGTCTCCGTGCCGCCGCTGAGGCCCAGGCCCTCGACGCTGAGCCGGACGGTACGGCCCGGGGCGTGGCTCAGCTCGACGGCCACCACTTGGCGCGGTTGTTCGGTGGTCCCGGTGAAGAGCTCGGTGGACTCGACAGAGGTGACGCGCATGGGGCTCCTACGAGTGCTCTGGGGGGAGCCCCATCCTGCATGGCAGGAATGATTCAAACAACCATCTTCACGTCAACTTGGTGGTTCATCCATGCACCCTTGGTCATGCTCGCCGGCGCCGCGCACACCCGCTGGCCATGCTCACCTGGCCCGCCGGGACTTCACCGCGTGCTGCCCGGCGATGTGGTCGGTCAGCGCCAGCGAGGCGCTCGCGCGCTGGTAGGAGAGCTGGGCGACCCGGACGTACAGGCAGTCGATGAGCACCAGCGCGCTGTGCCGGGCGCCGATGCTGCCGGTGCGGAAACTGGTCTCCGATGAGGAGGAGACGAGCCGGACGTCGGCGGCCCGGGCGAGCGGCGAGCGGGTGTCGGCCGTGATGGCGATGGTGGTGGCACCGCGCTCCTTGGCCAGTTCGAACGGCTCGATGGTCTCGCGCGTCGCCCCGGAGTGGGAGATGCCGATCGCCACGTCGGCGGGCGTGAGCAGGGCGGCGGAGGTGGTCGCGGCGTGCACCTCGGTCCAGCCGCGCACCGCGCAGCCGATCCGGAACAGCCGGGTCTCGGTCTCCTGGGCCACGGCCCCGCTGCCGCCGACGCCGTAGACGTCGATGCGCCGGGCCCGGGCGGTGGCCTGCGCCGCGCGCTCGACCGCGTCGAGGTCGATCCGCTCGATGGTCTGCTGCACCGCCCGCAGATCCGCGCTGCCGACGACCTGTACGACCCGCTCCAGGCTGTCGTCCGGCGAGATGTCCGGGCCGATCTCGGCGGTCCCCCAGTCGGAGACCTCGCCCCGGCCGCGCTCCTGGGCCAGTTCGATCAGCAGGTGCTGGTAGGAGTCCAGTCCGATGGCGCGGCAGAAGCGGGTCACCGTGGCCTGGGAGGTGCCGGTGCGGCGGCCCAGTTCGGCGGCCGAGCAGTGGGTGACGGCGGCCGGATCCTCCAGGATCAGCTCGCCGACCTTCCGTAGAGAGCCCGCCAGCCGGGGCAGCTCGGTACGGATCAGTGTGGTGACGTCCGTGGGAGGCATGGGGAGAAGGTATCAGCCACCCTTCCCTGCATGACTTGAATACCAGGACCCGATATGGTTTATGGATTCATCGATGGAGAAGTATAGGGTGG
The DNA here is from genome assembly GCF_053643595.1 of Streptomyces sp. NPDC055506. Classification (NCBI taxonomy): domain Bacteria; kingdom Bacillati; phylum Actinomycetota; class Actinomycetes; order Kitasatosporales; family Streptomycetaceae; genus Streptomyces; species Streptomyces sp. NPDC055506. Next base: position 48,778 of record NZ_JBSHKH010000017.1, read on the forward strand.
TTCAATCCATCAGTGGGGAGTGTGGTCGCGTGTCTGTCGAGTCTGTGAGTGCCCAGGGGTTCGCGCGGGAGAGCCTCACCGTCCTCCAGCACGTCATCGAGTCCGCCCGCGACGACGTGGCCGCCGCCGCCGGCCTGGTCGCCGAGTGTGTGCGCGCGGACGGGGTCGTCCACGCCTTCGGCACGGGCCACTCGCAGGCCCTCGTCCTCGAACTCGCCGGCCGCGCCGGCGGACTGGTCCCCACCAACCGGCTGAGCATCGCCGACCTCGTCCTCTACGGTGGCGAGAACCCGTCCGTCCTCGACGACCCGCTCCTCGAACGGCAGCCCGGGGTGGCCCGGCGGATCTACGACCTCGCCGCCCCGAACCCCCAGGACCTGTTCGTCGTCATCTCCAACTCCGGCGTCAACAACGTCATCGTGGAGATGGCCCTGCACGCCAAGGAGCACGGTCACCGCGTCCTGGCCCTCACCTCCCTCTCCCACACCCGGGCCGTCCCCGCCGCCCATCCCAGCGGGCGGAAGCTGGCCGACATCGCGGACGTCGTCCTCGACAACGCGGCCCCGCGCGGCGACTCCCTGCTCGAACTGCCCGGCGGCGGTTCGGTCTGCGCCCTGTCCACGCTCACCGGCGTGATGCTCGTCCAGATGACCGTCGCCGAAGCGGCCGGACGCCTCCTCGCCGCCGGCGAGCGCCCCCCGGTCTATGTCTCGGCCAATGTGCCCGGGGGCTTCGAGGGCAACCTGGAGCTGGAGAAGAAGTACGCGGGCCGGATCCGCCGCACCGCGAGCTGAACCGCACGGCAGGAGACGGCCGGGGTCCCCCACCATCGGGGCCCCGGCCGTTCGCGTCCCACTACCGCCGGCCCGTGTGTCAATGGGGCGTCGGGGATCGGCTACGTCCGAGGCATTGACGCCGACCGCCTGTGCTCCCACACTGGCCTGACTACGTAGTCAAGCAAGCTCTTTCTATCCGGATGCCGCGACTGACTACGTAGTCCATGCCTGTGCCGCCCCCCTGGGAGCCCTCATGACGACGACCGGAGCCGAAGGCGGCCGTCGCCGTCGTGGCCCCGGCATGACCGAGGTCGCGCGGGCCGCCGGAGTGTCGCAGAAGACCGTCTCTCGGGTCGTCAACGGCGAGCCGCATGTCAGCCCCGAAGTGCGCGACCGCGTCCTGAGGGTCATCCGCGAACTGGACTACCGTCCCAACACCGCGGCCCGCGCCCTGCTCCTCGGCCGCTACCGGCGGATCGGCGTGGTCTCGCTGGGCAGTTCGCTCTACGGCCCGTCGACCCTGCTCATCGCCCTGGAACGGGCGATGCAGCGCGCCGGGTACTCCGTCGCCCTGGCCAGCACCCTGGAGGGGCAGACGGTCTCGGTCGCCGTGGACGCGCTGCTGGAACAGGGCGTGGACGGGATCGTGCTGTCCGAGCCCATCGACGACGGCACGCCGCTCAGGCTCAGCGCCGATGTGCCGGTGGTCAGCGTCGGCGAGGGCGTGGAACTCGCCCAGGGCGCCTGCGCCGTGGTCGGCGGCGACGGCATCGCGGCCGCCCGGATCGCCACCGAGCATCTGCTGTCCCTGGGCCACCGCACCGTCTGGCACCTGCCCGGCCCGCAGGACTGGTGGGCCGCCCGTGACCGTATGCGCGGCTGGCGCGAGGCCCTCGCCGCCGCCGGCGCGCCCGAACCGCCCCTGCCGTCACCCGGCGACTGGAGCCCGGCCTCCGGGTACGCCGCCGGACGGCAGCTCGCCGGACTCTCCGATGTGACCGCCGTGTTCGCCGCCAACGACGACATGGCCATCGGCGCCCTGCGCGCGTTCGCCGACGCGGGCCGCGCCGTCCCCGGCGACGTGAGCGTCGTCGGCTACGACGACATCCCCGCCGCCGCCTATCTCTCCCCGCCGCTGACCACCGTCCGGCAGAACTTCGCCGCCGTCGCCGACCGCGCCGTCGACGTACTGATCGCCCTGATCGAGGGCCGCCCGACACCGGCCGAACCCGCCGACCAGGCGGTCGAGTTGACGGTACGGGCCTCCACCGGCACCCCGGTACGGGACCTGGGCCCCGCGCAACCCCCCTCGTAGCCGCACCACGTGAGGAGTCACGTGTGTACACCCCGCCATCCCCTGCCCCTACGACCCGCCGCGCCCTGCTGCGCGGAGCCCTCGGCCTCGGTACGGCCGCCGCGCTCTCCGCCTGCGGACAGGGCGATACGACGCCCCGTACCTCCGGCGACGTCACCCTCTCCCTGTGGACCCACGACCCGGGCTACGAGGCGTTCTTCGTGAAGGGCGTCCCGGAGGCCGACCGGGCCACCGACTTCCGCTACCACCTGAAGGTCACCCGCTCCGGGCCCCCGGACATCGTCACCAAGCTGCTCGCCCAGGCCGTCGCCGGACGCGGCACACCCGACATGGTGGGCTTCGAGATCGGCAGCTTCCCGCGCATGCTGCGCGGCGACATCGCCGAGCGGCTGCTGCACGACTTCACGCCCGACATCGAGGCCGTGCCCGGGCTCAAGGACGATCTGCTGCCCGCCCGCACCGCCCCCTTCAGCAGGGACGGCCATGTCTACGCCTTCGACTCGGACACCCCGATGGTCGTGTACTTCCACCGCGAGGACCTTTTCGACGAGTACGGGCTGCTCCAAGGCGACCAGACCTGGGAGGAGTTCGCCGAGGCCGGCGCCCGGGTGTACCGGGATCACAAGGCCTCGATGTGCGTCGTCTCCACGGTGGGCAGCGACCCGGGACAGGTCGTGCAGTCCTTCCAGATGCTGCTCTACCAGCGCGGGGGCGAGTTCTTCGACGCCGACGGGAAGCTGCGGCTCGACTCGCCGGAGGCCGAGGAGGTGCTGCGGTTCCTCTGCGAGGGACTGCGCAGCGGGTTCGTCATCGACGTGGCCGACTACTACGGGGCCGCCATGCAGACCGCGCTGAAGCAGGGCCGGGTCATCGGGCTGCCCATGGCGATCTGGTACAAGAACTACGGCCTGCTGCCCAATGTGCCCGAGCAGAAGGGCAAGTGGCGGGTGCGGGCGCTGCCACGATTCGCGGGGGGTGGCGGAGTGACCGCCGCGCTCGGCGGTACCGGGTTCGGTGTCGTCAAGGACAAGGCCAACACCCGGGCCGCGACGGAGTTCCTCTTCAAGACGTGGCTGACCCACGAGGGCCAGGTGCGGCGGTTCACCGAGACCGGGTATCTGCCGACGCGGCGGTCCGTGTACGAGGATCCGCGGCTGGGGGCGTACCGGGACGAATTCTGCGGTGGGCAGCGGCTGTTCGGGCTCTATCGCTCGCTGTTGCGGGATGTGCCGGCGTTCCATCAGAGTCCGGACCAGTCGATTCTCTACGACGTTCTGGCGGGCAACCTGTTGCGCGCCTATCGCGGCAGCCTGACCCCACGGCAGGCCCTGAAGCAGACCGCTGCGGATTTTCGTGACCAGGCCGGGCGGTAGTTCGTCTGCGGCGCCGTTGTGGCTTGTCGCGCAGTTCCCCGCGCCCCTTTCGGGGCGCTGTTCAGGAGGTCCCTCATCATGACCACCGCCCTGGCCGGGCCGAGTCGATCCGCCCGTGAGCGCGTCGGTGAGACGAACACGGGGCGCCGCCCAAAGCGATCCTGGGCGCCCTACCTCTTCATCTCGCCCTTCTATCTCCTCTACGTCCTTTTCATGCTGGTCCCGGTCGGGGTCTCCATGTGGCTGAGTCTCACCGAGTGGGTGGGGCTCGGGACCCCGCGCTGGGTGGGGCTGCGCAACTACCGGCTGCTCGCCACCGACATCAGCTTCCACCGGGCCCTCGGGAACACCGCCGCCTTCGTGCTGGTCGCGGTCTGTGTCGTCGTGCCGCTCGCGCTGCTGATCGCCCAGGCGCTCAACGCCAAGGGGCTAAGGGCACGTGACCTGTGGCGGACCGCCTACTTCGTGCCGATCGTCGTCTCCCCGATCCTCGTCGCCCTGGTCTTCGGTCTGATCTTCGACCGGCAGTTCGGGCTCGCCAACGCGGTGCTGCGGGCGCTGTTCGGCACCGGCGGTGTCGACTGGCTCGGTGATCCCGGCATGGCCAAGGTGAGCATCGCCCTGGTCATGCTGTGGCGCTGGACCGGCTACCTCACCGTCTTCTTCCTCGCCGGGCTCCAGAACGTGCCCCGTGAGCTGTACGAGGCGGCCGCGATCGACGGGGCGGGGCGGCTGCGCACCTTCGCCACCGTCACCCTGCCGGCGCTGAAGCCGGTGACGGCGTTCGTCGTCGTCACCTCCTTCATCGGCGCGGCCCAGATCTTCGAGGAGCCGTATCTGCTGACCGGCGGCGGACCGGCCGAGTCGACCCTCTCGGTGACCATGTTCATCTACCGGGCCGCCTTCCAGCGCCAGCAGTTCGGCTACGCGGCGGCCGCCGCCGTCGTCCTCTTCGTCCTCGTCTTCGGCCTCAGCCGGCTCTTCAACCGTCTCCTCGGCATCGGGAGGGCCACCTCATGACACGCGCCCGACTGCCCCTCTACGCCTTCCTCGTCCTGCTGTTCCTGGGCTTCCTCGCCCCGCTGCTGTGGGCGCTGAGCGGCTCGTTCAAGCCGCGCGGCGAGATCTTCGGCTATCCGCCGAAGCTGGTCCCCGACCCGTTCACCCTGGACAACTACCGCACCTTGCTCACCGAGCAGCCCTTCGGCCGCTGGTTCCTGATGAGCACGGTGGTCGCCGTCGTCGCCACCACCGTGTCCGTCTTCGTCTGCGCGCTGGCCGGCTACGGCTTCGCCAAGTTCCGCTTCGCCGGGAAGCGGCTGCTGTTCAACGTCATGTTCAGTTCGCTGTCGATCCCGTTCGCCGTCGTCCTCGTGCCGCTGTTCGTGATCCTCGTGAAGACCGGGCTCGGCAGCCCGTGGTTCGCGCTGATCGTGCCGTGGGTGGCGCCCGCGTTCGGGATCTTCATGATGCAGCAGTACATCGTGCAGTCCGTTCCGGACTCGGTGCTGGAGGCCGCCCGCATCGACGGGGCGGGCGAGTTCGGCATCTTCCGGACCATCGTGCTGCCGCCCTCGCTGGGCGCCCTGGCCGTCTGGCAGTTCCTGCAGAGCTACAACAGCTTCCTGTGGCCGCTGGTGCTGGTCTCCGACAGCTCCCAGTACACCCTGCCGCTGGGCCTGCAGACCCTGTTCGTGTCGGAGCAACGGCAGTACGACCTCGTGCTCGCCGGAGCCGTCCTCGCCGTCCTGCCCGCCGTCGCCCTCTTCGTGCTGCTGCGCAAGCAGCTCCTCGAAGGCCTGTCCACCGGTGCCGTAAAGGGCTGACCGTCTTCCAACTCATCCGAAGGAGAAGCATGTTCGAGCTGCCCCGACGCGTCCTGTTCGGTGCCGCGTACTACCACGAGTACCAGCCGTACGAGCGCCTCAAGGACGACCTCGACCTGATGGCCGAGGCCCGCTTCACGGTGATCCGCGTCGGCGAGTCGGTGTGGTCCACCTGGGAGCCCGAGAACGGCCGCTTCGACCTCGACTGGCTCCAGCCGGTCCTGGACGGCGCGCACGAGCGGGGCATCTCGGTCATCCTCGGGACGCCGACGTACGCGGTTCCGCCGTGGCTGGCCCGGCAGTACCCGGAGATCGCGGGCGAGTCCCGCACCGGTGAGCGCCTCGGCTGGGGGGCCCGGCAGGAGGTCGACTTCACCCACCCCGCGTTCCGCTTCCACGCCGAGCGGATCATCCGCAAGGTCGTCGGCCGGTACGCCGGCCACCCGGCGGTCATCGGCTTCCAGGTGGACAACGAACCGGGACTGCACCTCTTCCACAACCACGGCGTCTTCCAGCGCTTCACCGACGAACTGCGCGAGCGCTACGGCGACGTGGAGACCCTCAACCGCGAATGGGGCCTGGTCTACTGGTCGCACCGGCTGTCCACCTGGGCCGATCTGTGGATGCCGGACGGCAACGCCCAGCCGCAGTACGACCTGGCCTGGCGGCGCTTCCAGGCCCGGCTCACCACCGAGTTCATCGCCTGGCAGGCCGAGATCGTCCGCGAGTACGCCCGCCCCGGCCAGTTCGTCACCACCTGCATCTCCTACGACCGCCAGGGCGTCGAGGACGACCGGCTCACCGAGCGCCTCGACGTCACCGCCGGCAACCCGTACTACACGATGCAGGACGCGCTGGCCCTGCCCGATGTGAACGGGGACGGGCAGCACTGGACGACCAACGGCACCTGGGCGCTGTACCGCAGCGCCGACCGCATGTACTCCTCCCGCCAGGAGCCCTACCTGGTCACCGAGACCAACGCGCAGGCCATCAGCGGGCCGTGGGACAACCGCCCCGCCTACGACGGCCAGTGGCGCCAGGCCGCCTGGGCGCTGATCTCCCGCGGCGCCTCGATGATCGAGTACTGGCACTGGCACACCCTGCACTTCGGCACCGAGACCTACTGGGGCGGCATCCTTCCGCACAACGGCAGGCCAGGCCGCGTCTACCGTGAACTGGCGGCACTGGGAGCGGAGTTGGAGAAGGCCGGTGAGCTCGTGTCGGCCCTCACCCCGGACGCCGACGTCGCCTTCCTGTACGACAGTCCCAGCAAGTGGGCGCTCAAGGGCCAGCCGCCGCTCGCCGATGCCGACGGAAACCCGGACGGGCGGTCGTACGAGACCATTTTCGACGCCTTCTACCGCGGCGCCTTCGACGCGGGACTCCAGGCACGTGTCCTGCATCCCGGGCAGCTCCCGGACGCCGACCTGCCGCCCCTGCTTGTCGTCCCCGCCTACTATGCCGCCGACGACTCGGTCCTCGACCGGCTCCGCGCCTACGCCGAGGCCGGCGGCCATCTCGTCCTCGGCCCGCGCACCGGCTACGGCGACACCGAGGCCAGGGCCCGCACCGACCTCCAGCCGGGCCGGCTGGCCGAGGCGGCCGGGGTGACGTACGACGAGTTCAGCAACCTGCGCGACCCGCTGCCCGTCACCGGAACGGAAGCCCTCCCCCTCCCGGCCGACGCGCACGCCCTGCACTGGGCGGACGGACTGCGACCGCAGGGCGCCGAGACGCTGGCGGCATACACGCATCCGCACTTCGGCCGCTGGCCCGCGATCACCACGCACCGCCACGGCACCGGCCGCGTCACCTACGTCGGCACCGTGCCCGACCCCGTCCTCGCCCGGGCCCTGTTCGACCGGTACGCCCCGGATGGTGCCTGGCGCCCCGCCCACCCGAGCGTCACGGCGGGCTCGGCGACCGCCCGGGACGGCCGCCGCGTGCGCTTCCTGCACAACTGGTCGTGGGACGAGGTGTCCGTGCCGGTGCCCGCGGCCGTGCGGGACGTGCTGTCGGAGACCGTGTACACCGACGCGGTGCCGCTCGGGCCGTGGGACGTGAAGGTGCTTCAGGACGAGACGCCGTAGCAACCGTCCTTTCCGGCCTGGGAGTTCCGGCCGCCTGTTCGCTGGGCATCGTGTCAGGGGCGTGGGCCGCGCCGCCCCGGAGGGGGAGCGGGCGGGCCCTGTCGGCCGGCGAAGGGATGGGAAGCCATGACGTCACCGCTGCCCCCGGGAGAGACGCTGCCACAGCCGTTGCTGAACCCGCCGGCGTCGGTCGCGGTGTTCCTGGTCGCCACGATCGAACCCGGCGGGGAGGCCGCCGTCCGGGAGGCGCTGGGCTCCCTCGCGGGCCTGGTGCGGTCCGTCGGCTTCCCCAGCCCCGACGGTGGTCTCGGCTGTGTCGCCGGGGTCGGATCCCGGGTCTGGGGACGGCTGTTCGACGGCCCGCGGCCCGCCGAACTGCACCCGTTCCGCGAACTGGCCGGGCCCCGGCACCACGCCCCGGCCACCCCGGGCGACCTGTTCTTCCACATCAAGGCCGCCCGCACCGACCTGTGCTTCGCCCTCGCCGCCGAGCTGGTACGGCGGCTGCGCGACGCGGTCACCGTGAGGGACGAGACGCAGGCCTTCGCCTACTTCGACTCACGCAACCTCCTCGGCTTCGTCGACGGCACCGAGAACCCCGTCGGCCGGCCCGCGGCCGACGCGGCACTGGTCGGCGAGGAGGATCCCGCCTTCCGCGGCGGCAGCTACGCGATGGTGCAGAAGTACCTGCACGACGTGGACGCGTGGGACGCCCTCGCCGTGGAGGCCCAGGAGAAGGTGATAGGACGCACCAAGCTCACCAACCTCGAACTCGACGCGCCCGGCTCCCACAAGGACGTCAACACCGTCCTCGGCCCGGACGGCTCCGAGCAGAAGGTCCTGCGCTCCGCGATGCCGTTCGGCAGGCCGGGGCACGGGGAGTTCGGCACGTACTTCGTCGCCTACGCGCGCACGCCCGCGATACCCGAGACGATGCTGCGCAAGATGTTCCTCGGCGAGCCGGGCTCGGGGCCCGACCCGCTGCTGGACTACTCACGGGCCGTCACCGGAAGCCTGTTCTTCGTGCCGCCGGCGGGATTCCTGGAGGACCTGCCGGAGGGGTGACAGCGGCCGCCCGGCCGGACCGCCGGACAGCGGGGTGCTCGCGCGCCCGGCGCATTCGGGGCCGCTGAGCAGGACGGCGGTGAGGGGGCGTGCACATACTGGTGAGAGTGTTGTCGTCCTCAGATGCGCCGCTCAAGTTCCTGTCGGCCGATGGTGGAGGCCGCGTGATCTGGCCAGTGCTGTCCTCCATGCTCCCCGGGTCCGTGCTGCCCGTCATCGGCCGGCTGCTGCGCCCCCGCACGCCCCGGGTGTGGCGGACCCCTGGGGGCGCGCAGGTCGAGATCCGGCGCCTGGGAGGGCCCGGGACGGTGCGCGCGGCGCGCGAGCTGGAGGCCGCGCTGCGCCGGACGGAGGGTGTGAGCCGTGCCGAGGTGAACGGCACGCTGGGATGCGTGTACGTCGGTTGCGCGCCGGAGACCGATCTGGAGCGCGTCGCGGGCCTCGTCGCCGCCGCGGACGCCGCCGAGCAGGCGGAAGACGGAGGCGCCCCCCGCCCCGGTGGTGCCGGCCCGTCGCGGTCCCCGGTCGGCTTCCCGGGGGCGGTGGGGCCGCGGGCCGGGGCGGCTGTCCGGCTCGGCGCGGGCCTGATGGGCGTGGCGGTGGCGTCGGTGGGCGACATGATGCGGCTGAGGGGCCTGCCGCCGGCGGTGCTGTCCGCGATCCAGTTCGTGGAGTCCGCGCCCCAGCTGCGTGAGGGCATCACCCGGCGGCTCGGCGAGACGGCCACCGAACGGACCTTCGCCGTGGCGAACCTGCTGGTGACGACGCTGACGTTCCGGCCGCTCGGCGCCACGGTGGCCGCTGTCGTGTCGTGGTCCCGGTACGCGGAGGTGCAGGCTCGCCGCAGGGCGTGGGGGGACTGGTCGCGTCGGCTGGCCGTGCACGAGGGGAGCTACCGTCACGACGCGCTGCCCGGTCAGGAGCGGCCCGCCCCGCTGCCACCGGGGCCGGGCGACCGGTACGCCGCGGTGGCGGCTCCGGTGTCCCTCGGGGCCTACGCGCTGACGGCGGTCGGCGCGCTCAGCCATGACCGGGGCCTGGCGCTGCTGATCTCGGGCACGCCGCGCGGCCCTCGGCTCGGCGGTGAGTCGTTCTCGTCCACGGTGGGCCGGGCCCTCTCCGACCGCGGGGCACTGGTGCTACGTCCGGAACGACTGCGCCGCCTGGACCGGATCGACACCGTGGTCCTCGACGCCCGGGTGCTGGCCGACGGCGGCTGGACGGTCGAGGGTGTGACGCGCCTGACGCCGCCCGGCGCCCCGCAGGACGGTTCGGACGACGATGAACTGTACGCGCGGATCCACGAGTTGATCGAGCCCGGTGGCCCGGCCGGGTGGCGGACCGGGCGCGGCGCCGACCCGCTGCCAACGCGGCGGCAGGGAGGCTGGGAGCTGCGGCCGTTCACCGGCACGGACACCCTCCCGGACGGGGGTCCCGGCAGCACCCCGGCACATGCCGTGGACGGCGTCGCCGTACCCGACGGGACGGCCGCCACGGCCCGGCGGTGGGCCGAGGAAGGCGCGCAGGTCATGCTCCTGCTGCGGGAGGGCAGGCCGGTGGCCGTGACCGGCCTCGTCCCCCAACTGCATCCGCTCGCCCACCATGTGGTGCGCGCGGCACGGGAGTGCGGCCGCGTGCGGCTGGTGGGCGGCCCGCCGGGGCTGCACCGCCGGTTCGGGCTTCCCGAGGCCGCGCCCACCGGGCACCGGCGCACGGCCGCCCTGGTCCGCTCCCTGCAGGCGGACGGCCACGGTGTCGCGGTGGTCTCGGCGCGGACCCGGCGCGCCCTGGTCCGTGCGGACCTGGGCATCGGAGTGATCGCCGTGCCACGGCACGTGCCCTGGGACGCTGATGTCGCCGCCCCGCCCGATGTCGTCCACCTGCTGCTGACGGCCCTGCCGGAGGCCCGGCGGATCGGCCGGCTCTGCGCGCGGCTGGAGGCCGGCGGCGCCGTGGCGGGCTCGGCCCTCGCGCTCCTGGTCCCCCGCCCGCGGGCCTGGGCGCGGGCCCGCCTGGTGACCGACGCGGTGACCATCGCCGGGATCGCGGCGGGGTTCTGGGCGGGATGGCGGTTGCACGGGCGCCCGGCCCCGGCCGCCGCGGAGCGCACCCCCTGGCACGCGATGACGGTACGTCAGGTGATGACCCGGCTCGGTACGTCGTCCAGGGGGCTGCACGAGGCCGAGGCCGTCCGGCGGCGGCAGCTCGCGGGCCATGACCGGCACGACGGTGCCATCACCCTGGTCGGCCGGATCGCCGAGGAGCTGGCCAATCCGCTCACTCCCGTCCTCGCGGTCGGCGGCGGCATCTCGGCGGCGCTGGGTTCCCTCGTGGACGCCGTGCTGATCGGCGGGGTGCTCGGCGTGGACGCGCTCGTCGGCGGTGTGCAGCAGCAGAAGGCCGACCAGGAGGCGGAGCGGCTGGTCGAGGCCACCTCGGCGCGGGTGCGGGTACGCCGGCCGGACCGGACGGAGCCGGACTGGGCGGCCGGTGAGCACCTGGTGCGCGGCGATGTGATCGAGCTGCGGGCGGGGGACGCGGTTCCGGCGGACTGCCGGGTGGTGCGGGCGCAGAACCTGGAGGTGGACGAGTCCAGTCTGACCGGTGAGTCGCTGCCGGTCGTCAAGAGCGCCGCGCCGTCCGCGGCCCGGGCGGTCGCCGACCGGACCTCGATGCTCTACCAGGGGACGACGGTGGCGGCCGGCGAGGCGCTGGCCGTGGTCGTCGCCACCGGGACGGCCACGGAGGCGGGCAGCGCGGCCGAGGCGGCCCCGGAGGGCGGGCCGCCGGAGAGCGGGGTGGAGCGGCGGCTGAAGGCGCTGGGGCGGTGGTTCCTGCCGGTGTCCGTCGCGGCGGGCGTCGTCCTGTTCGCCATCGACCTGATGCGCCGACGGCCGCTGGGCGCCGCCCTGGGGTCCGCGGTCAGCCTGTGCGTCGCGGCCGTGCCCGAGGGGCTGCCGTTCATCGCGACGGTCGCGGAGCTGGCCGCCGCCCGCCGGTTGTCCACCCGCGACACCCTGGTCCGCAGTGCCTCGACCATCGAGGCGCTGGGCCGTACCGATGTGCTGTGCTTCGACAAGACCGGCACGCTCACCGAGGGCCGGATCAGCCTGCGGCAGGTGTCCGACGGCCTCGAGCGCCGTCCGCCCGACCGGCTCACCCCGGCGCTGCGCAGGGTTCTGGCCACAGCGGCCCTGGCGGGTCCCCAGGGGCCGGCCGCGTCGCACGCCCATCCCACCGACCGGGCCATCGCCGCCGGGGCCGAGCTGCTCGGTGCCGCCCCGCCCCGGGCCGCCGGGCTCGGCTCGGACACCTGGGAGCAGCTGGCGGAGCTGCCGTTCGAGCCGGGCCGCGGCTACCACGCCGTGCTGGGACGGGTCGACGCCCAGGTGCGGATCGCCGTCAAGGGCGCCCCGGAGGTCGTACTGGCCCGTTGCGACCGCGTCCGCCGGGGCGAGACGACCGAGCGGTTCGACGAGGGGCGGCGCGCGGAGATCGAGGCGGAGGTCGACCGGCTCGCGCGCAACGGCCTGAGGGTCCTCGCGGTCGCGGAGCGGGTCGCGCCCGCGCAGCCGCCGGGCGCTTCGCCGGGCCTCGGCGAAGGTCCGGACCTCGACGAGAGTGTCGACGGGCTGTGTCTGCTGGGCCTGCTGGGTCTCGCGGACCCGGTGCGGGCCACCGCCGCCGAGAGCGTCAGCCGGCTGTCGCGGGCGGGGGTGCGCATCGTCATGCTCACCGGGGACCATCCCAGCACGGCCGCGGCGATCGCCAGGGAACTGCGGCCCGAGGAGGAGCCGCGGCTGATGACCGGGGCGGAGCTGGACGCACTGGACGACGCGTCCCTCACCCGGACGCTGCCGGACGTCACGGTGTTCGCGCGGGTCACCCCCGCGCACAAGGTCCGGATCGTCACCGCGCTGCGCACGGCCGGCCGGGTCGTCGCCGTCACCGGCGACGGCGCCAACGACGCGCCCGCCATCCGCATCGCCGACGTCGGCATCGCCCTCGGCTCGCGGGCCACGCCCGCGGCCCGATCCGCCGCCGACGTGGTGGTCACCGACGACCGCATCGAGACGATCGTCGACGCCTTCGTCGAGGGCCGGGCCATGTGGGCCTCGGTGCGCAAGGCGCTGGGCATCCTGCTCGGCGGCAACCTCGGCGAGATCGCCTTCGTCCTGGCGACCACGCTGCTCACCGGGCGCAGTGCGCTGAACGCACGCCAGCTGCTGCTGGTCAACCTGCTCACGGACATGCTGCCCGCCATGGCCATCGCCGCCCGGCCGCCCGCCGACCACGCCGAGCGGCTGCTCGCGGAGGGACCCGAAGCCTCGCTCGGCAAGGCCCTGACCCGCCATCTGCGACTGCGCGCCGGGATCACCGCGGCCGCCGCCACCGTCGCCTGGGTCGTGGCCCGGGCGACCGGCACCCGGGCGCACGCCGACACCGTCGCGCTGGTCGCCCTGGTGGCCTCCCAGCTGCTCCAGACGCTGCAGGACGCGGGCCGCGATCCGGTGGTCGCCGTGGCCGCGGTGGGGTCTCTGGTGGTGCTGGGCGCGGTGGTGAGCGTTCCGGGGCTCAGCCATTTCTTCGGCAGCCGGCCCCTGGGCCCCGTGGGCTGGACGATCGCGCTGGCCTCGGCGACGGGGTCGGTCCTGGTGCCCGCCGTGGTGCGGTACGGCGCCGACGCGCTGACCAAAGTTTCCCCGCAGGAAACCCGGGTGAAGCCTCTCGTATGACCTCGGACCGCAGAAAGGAGTGGTACCCAGCACGACGCACTGTTCACGAAAGGCGGCTCGCCATGCCGCACATCTTCACCACGATCCTGACCCAGGTCGCGGTCGCCCTGATCGAGGCCGCCCTGGTACGGCTGTTCATGCAGCTCTGGAAGACGTTCGCCGCGAGCGGCCGTCCGGCAGCGGCCCACGCCTGACAAGACACCGCACCCGGAGCGACAGCCCAGAGGCTCCGCACAGCCTGGCGCGACATGACACGGCCTAGCCGCCCGGCAGCACGGCCGTCCCGGTGGCCGGGAAGCCCGGCGACCGCAGGACCCGGCGCCCGGCGTCCACCGCGAACACCTCGCAGTTCTCCCGGGCCGCGGCCCACTCGACGCCCTCGGCGCCCAGCGCGAACGCCGCCGTCGCGACGGTGTCGGCCTCGGTGAGGGTGGGGGCCACGACCGTGAGGCTGAGCAGCCCGGTCGCCGGGCGGCCGGTGCGCCCGTCGACGATGTGGTCGCCGCGCTCGTAGCGGGCGGATGTCGCCACGGCCCGGTCCGTGAGGTCCAGGACCGTGCACAGCCGGTCGGCGTGCTCGGGATGCCGTACGCCCACGCGCCAGGGGCCGCCGGCGGCGACCACGTCACCGCCCGCGTTGAGGCAGAAGCGCCGCGCCCCGGCCGCCGCCAGCAGCTCGGCCCCCTTCTGCACCGACCAGCCCTTCACCACGGCGCAGGGATCGAGGCCGCGCCCCGGCAGGCGCACGTCGAACGCGCCCCCGGTCGCGGCCCGGTACTCCTCGCACAGGTCCAGCACCTCGCGCAGCGCCGGGCTCGGCTCGGACACCTCCCCGCGGTCCAGCCGCGACACCTCGCTGTCCGGCCGGAACGGGCTGAACCGCGCGTCGACCTCGTGCAGCCAGGCGAAGAGTCCGTCCACCGCCGCCTCGGGGAAGCCCTTGTCGTCGATCCGGACCGACACCGGGAACCCCATGACGTGCTCGACGCGCCGCATCCCCTCAGCCCTTCGCGTCGATGGCGGCCTGGAGCGACTCCTTGTAGCCGTCGCTGGTGACCGTGGCGCCGGACACCGTGTCGATGTCGGCGCTCTGCGCCTGGAGTGTCTCCTCGATCAGTTTGGGCACGGCGGCCGTGGTCTGCGGATGGTTCGGCTGTTGCAGCATCCGTACCGAGGCGATCTTGTCGCCGGTGAAGGTCACCTCGACCTGCACCGGGCCCTTCTCGGTGTCGATCGTGGACCCCGAGACGACGGTGGAGGTGGTTCCGCCCGACGACGAGGCCGAGGGCGTGGACGCCGGCGCCGCGGTCTCCGTGACGGACGACGACGATCCGGTGTCCTGCGAGGGCGCGTAGCGCCAGACCGGGATCAGGCCCGCGACGCTCAGGACGAGGACGGGTATGGCTCGTTTCACGACAGTCTCCTCGTCATCCGGCCAGGCTGAAGCGTTCGAAGTGGACCTGCGGCTTGGGCACGCCCAGCTCGCGCAGGCTGCCGAGCACGGCGTTCATCATCGGCGGCGGGCCGCACAGGTAGACGTCCCGGCCGGTGATGTCCGGCACCAGACGGGCGAGTTCCGCAGGTGCCAGCCGGTCCGGCACGGGCGGGCCGGTGACCAGGTGCAGTTCGGCGCCCTTGGCGTGCGCGAGGTCGCGCAGTTCGTCGTAGAGGACGGCGTCCTGGTCCGTGGCCACCCGGTAGATCACGACCGCGTGGCCGCGCAGTTCCTCCAGCAGGGCCCGGATCGGCGTGACCCCGACGCCGCCCGCGATGAGCAGGGCGTCCGGGCGGGTGCGGTGCAGGGTGGTGAAGGCGCCGTAGGGGCCCTCGGCGAACACGCGCGTGCCCACCTTCAGGTGCCGCAGGGCCGCGCTGCCGTCGCCCGCCCGCTTGACGGTCAGCCGGAGCGTACGGCCGTCGGGGGCGGCGGACAGCGAGAAGGGGTTGGCCTGCCACCAGCGGTCCTTCGTCAGGAACCGCCACAGGAAGAACTGTCCGGCCCGGGCGGGCAGCCGGTCCAGGTCGCGGCCCGTGATGTAGACCGAGACCACGTTGTCGTTCTCGGGAACGACGGCCGTCACACGCAGTCGGTGACGGAGGTTGCGCCACAGCGGCAGCACCAGACGGCCCGTGAACACGGCGGCGAGGGCCGCGCCCCACACGGCGTACCAGTACGCCTTCGCCGCCGGCGACGAGGCGAACGTCGTGCCCGCCGCGACCTGGTGCGTGAACGCCAGCACCACCGCGACGTAGGTGTACAGGTGGATGAAGTGCCAGGTCTCGTAGGCCAGCCGGCGCCGGGCGGAGCGGGCCGAGACCACACCGACCGCGATGATGATCGCCAGGGCGGTGATCGCGCGCAGCACGCCCTCGACGGTCTCCGCGAGGTCCACCAGCTGGTTCACCGGGTCCAGCGAAGAGGACTGGGCGTAGCCGAAGACGATGAACACCGCGTGCGCGAGCAGCAGCCACAGCACCGAGAAGCCGGTCCAGCGGTGCCAGGACGTCAGCCGGTCCATGCCGATCCGCCGGTCGAACCAGGGCAGCCGGGCCACCAGCAGCAGCTGGAACGCCATGAGCAGCGAACCGTACAGCCCGGTCAGCCGGCCCAGCACGATGAGCGTGTTCGAGGCGAAACCGGCCTGGACGAAGAACACGGCCACCACGACCGCGTTGGCGAGCAGCACCGCGTACAGGCCGGTGCGCCCCACCACTCTGGGGCGCACGCCCGCGCGGGTCGCCGCGGGAGGTTCTTGGAGGGTCGTCACGGTCGGCAGCTCCTTGATCGGATCCTGGGACACCGAGCTTGTCCCGGAGGAGCTGTCGAAATACTGTCGCTCAACTTTCAAGTGTTTATCGATCGCCCGGCGAAGTGGCGGACGGCTATGGAGGCGCGGGACAGGTGAAGCACTATGAGCGGGTGGAAAAAGTACGCCTCCTCGTCGTCGACGACGACCCGCCCATCGCCGACCTCGTCGCGACCGTCGCCCGCTACGAGGGCTGGGACGCGATCACGGCGTACACCGGCGAGGACGCGCTGAAGCGGGCCGCCGAGTTCCACCCGGACATCGTGGTGCTCGACCTGATGCTGCCCGGCGTGGACGGCTTCGGCGTCCTGGACCGGCTGCGCGCCTCAGGGACGATGGTGCCGGTGGTGTTCCTCACCGCGCGCGACGGCGTCGCCGACCGGGTCGCCGGCCTGACGCGGGGCGGTGACGACTACCTGGTCAAGCCGTTCGCCGTGGAGGAGCTGATGGCCCGGCTGCGGACCGTGCTGCGGCGCAGCGCCGGACCCGCCTTCCAGCGGTCCGTGCTCCAGGTCGGCGACCTGACGATGGACGAGGACACCCGCGAGGTGCGGCGCGGCGAGCGGCTGCTGTCGCTCACCCCGACCGAGTACGAGGTGCTGCGCTACCTGATGCGCAAGTCGCCCACCGTGCTCACCAAGGCGCAGATCCTCGACCACGTGTGGGAGTACGGCTTCGGCGGCCGCTCCAACGTCGTGGAGCTGGTCGTCAGCCGGCTGCGCCGCAAGCTCGACGAGACGGACGACGGCGGCGCGCCCCTGATCCACACCGTGCGGGGATTCGGGTACGTGCTGCGGCAGGCCTCCGAGTGATCGCCAGACTGCGGCGGACCTACCGCAGGATGCGCCTGGGCACCCGGCTGGCCCTGGGCCTCGGCGCCCTGGCGCTGGTCGTGTTCGCCGTCGTCGGCACGGCCCTGACCACGTACATGCGGGACTACCTCTCGGCCCAGCTCGACACCCAGCTGGCACAGGCCCAGATCGCCCAGTCCAAGAGCATCGCGGACTACGGCACGCTCTCGGGCAAGAAGTACTACAGCTGGTTCTACGCCGTGTACGACGTCTCGGACGGCAGGCCCGAGCTCCGCAGGCCCGAGGACCCCGCCGACCTGCCCAAGGACGTCGACGACTTCACCTCCCTGGCCCGAGCGCAGACCGTCGCCCACACGGAACTCCTGCGCACCGAGCACCTCAAGGGCGCCGGCTCCTACCGGCTGCGCGCCTGCCAGGTCGAGCCCGGGGTCGTCCTGGTCAGCGCCGCGCCCATGGAGGACATCGAGGACACCGTCGGGCAGCTGATCACCATCCAGGTCGTCACCTTCGGGGCCGCGCTGCTCGCGCTGGTCGTCTTCGGCCGCAGGACGCTGCGCCGCGGACTGAAACCGCTCAGCGACATGGCGTCCACCGCCCACGGCATCGCCTCGCACGACCTGACCGAGTCGGCGGCCCGGCTGCCGCTGCGCGCCGACGGCCGGGACGGCGGACCCGAGGTGGACGAACTGCGCACCGCCTTCAACACCATGCTGGAGCACATCGACCACTCCCTCGCGGTGCGCGCGGAGGCCGAGCAGCGGCTGCGCCGGTTCGTCGCGGACGCCTCGCACGAGCTGCGCACCCCGCTGATGTCGGTACGCGGCTACGCCGACCTCTTCCAGTACGCCGCCGCCAACGCCCCCGAGGAACGCGACCGGCACCTGGCCCGGCTGCGCGCCGAGGCCGCCCGGATGGGTGTCCTGCTGGACGACCTGCTGCTGCTCGCCCGGCTGGACGCGGCGGAGGTGGAGGAGCCACTGAGGCTCCAGGAAGCCGACCTGGCCGAGTTGGTGTGCCAGGCCGCGGACGCCTTCCGGGCGGGCCGCCCCGACCACGGGCTGACCGTGCTCGCGGGGCCGCGCCCGGTGCGGCTGCGGATGGACCCGCTGCGCATCCGGCAGGTCGTCGACAACCTCCTCACCAACGCCGCCGTGCACACCCCTGCCGGGACGAAGGTGTCCGTGGAGGTGTGCGCCGCGCCCGGCTCGGCCGAGGTGCGGGTCGCCGACACCGGTCCGGGCATCCCGCCCGAGGACCGGGCCCGGGTCTTCGACCGCTTCTACCGCGTCGACAAGGCGCGCAGCCGCGACCGCGGCGGCAGCGGCCTCGGCCTCGCGGTCGCCCAGTCCCTGGTCCGGGCCCACGGCGGCCGCATCGAGCTGGACAGCGAGCCGGGGGCGACGGTCTTCACCGTCCGCCTGCCGCTGAACGGGGAGGAGTTCCCAGCCGCACCCGGTCCGGAAACAACCGCGGTCTAGACTCGTCCGGCAACAACCCGTACGACCATGGCCAGAAGTCTCCGCCAACCCGAAGGGCCCCGGCGCCTTGATACGGATCGAATCAGTCACCAAGCGGTACCCGGACGGCACGGTGGCGGTCGACCGGCTCTCCATGGAGATACCCGACCGCTCGATCACCGTCCTCGTCGGACCGTCGGGCTGTGGCAAGACGACCACCCTGCGGATGATCAACAGGATGGTCGAACCGAGCGAGGGAACGATCCTCCTCGACGGCGAGGACATCCAGCGGCAGCCCGTCACCACTCTGCGCCGCTCCATGGGCTACGTCATCCAGAACGCCGGCCTCTTCCAGCACCGCACGATCGTCGACAACATCGCGACCGTGCCGCGCATGCTCGGCTGGGGCAAGCAGAAGGCCCGGGCCCGGGCGGCCGAACTGATGGAGCGCGTGGGCCTCGACGCCGCGCTCGCCAAGCGGTACCCGTACCAGCTGTCCGGCGGCCAGCAGCAGCGCGTCGGCGTGGCCCGGGCGCTCGCCGCCGACCCGCCGGTGCTGCTCATGGACGAGCCGTTCTCGGCGGTCGACCCCGTGGTGCGCAAGGTCCTCCAGGACGAACTCCTGCGCATCCAGGAGGAGTTGGGCAAGACCATCGTCTTCGTCACCCACGACATCGACGAGGCGATCAAACTCGGCACGATGGTCGCCGTGCTGCGGGAAGGCGGCCATCTCGCCCAGTACGCACCGCCCGCCGAGCTGCTCTCCAACCCCGCGGACGCGTTCGTCGAGGACTTCCTCGGCGCCGACCGAGGCATCCGGGGCCTGTCGTTCTTCCCGTCCGCGGGCCTCACGCTGACCACCGACCCGGTGATCCGGGTCGATGCCACCGCCGAGCAGATCGCCGCCCCCGACGCCGCCTGGCTGCTGGTGACCGACGCGGACGGCAGGCCGCTCGGCTGGAGCGCGCCCGAGGATCTGACGGCCGGTGACATCAGGCCGGACCGGCTCCTCTCCCACGGGCGGCCGTTCGTGCCCGGCACCGACTCGCTGCGGGCCGCCCTCGACTGCGCCGTGCTCTCCCCGACCGGCTGGGCCGTCGCCGTGGACGCCGGCGGACGCGTGACCGGAGTCGTAGCCCAGCAGACCATCGGCGAGGCCATCCGCAGCGCCCATGAGGCACGGCGCGACGACGAGCGCGACGACGAGCGCGACGACGAGAAGGTCGCCGGATGAGCGACTTCCTCCACGACTTCTTCGACATCCCGAGCGACCTCCAGCACAGCTGGTTCGGGCTGATCGGGCTGCACCTGAGGGAAGCCCTCCTTCCGGTGGCGGCCGGACTGCTCCTCGCACTGCCGATCGCCCAGCTCTGCGTGCGCTTCCGCTGGCTGTACCCGCCCGTCCTCGGCCTGACGACGGTGCTGTACGCCATCCCGTCCCTGGCGTTCTTCGTCGTCCTCATCGACTACACCGGCCAGACCGAACTCACCGTGATGATCCCGCTGGCCGTGTACAGCCTGGTGGTGCTCGTCCCGGCGATCGTCGACGGGGTCCGCTCGGTGCCCCCGGAGACCCTGGCCGCCGCGACCGCCATGGGCTTCGGGCCCGTACGGCGGTACTTCCAGGTGCAGTTGCCGATCGCGGTACCGGCGATCATCGCGGGCCTCAGGGTGGCGACCGTGTCGAGCATCTCCCTCGTCAGCGTCGGCATGCTGATCGGCAACCAGGGCGCGCTCGGCAACCTGCTCCACGACGCGCAGATCTACAACCGGCCCGAGCTCACCTGGAACTCCGTGATCACCACGGCGCTCCTGGCGATCCTCGTCGACGCCCTGCTGGTCCTCGTCCGGGTGCTGCTGACGCCCTGGATGCCGAGCGGGAGGGCCCGTCGCAAGCCGGCGCCCGCCCTTGAGGAAGCCGCCCGGTGAACGTACTCAACTTCGTCCACGCGTTCTTCAGCGACAGCGCCCACTGGCAGGGCTACGACGGCATCCCGGCCCGGCTCGGGGAGCATGTCCAGTACACCCTGGAGGCGCTGCTCCTCGCCGCCGCGATCGGACTGCCGATCGGCCTGGTCACCGGGCACTACGGGCGCGGCGGCAACGCCCTGTCCCTGGTCGCCACCGCCGGGCGGGCCCTGCCCAGCTTCGGTCTGCTGGTGCTGATGACCACCCTGCTGGGCTTCGGCATGCTGCCCGTGATGATCCCGCTGGTCATCCTCGCCGTCCCGCCGATCCTGGTCACCACCTACGAGGCGATGCGCTCAGTCGACCCCTCGCCGGTGGACGCCGCCCGCGGCATGGGCATGCACGAGTCCCGGATCCTCTTCCAGGTGGAACTGCCGGTCGCCCTGCCGCTGATCCTCAGCGGACTGCGCTCGGCGGCCATCCAGATCGTTTCGACGGCCACCATCGCCGCGTACGTCAGCCTGGGCGGCCTCGGCCGGTACATCGTCGACGGCCTTTACCAGCGCAACTACGAGAAGGTGGTGGGCGGCGCGACGCTCGTCGCCGTGCTCGCGCTGGTCACGCTCGCGCTGTTCTGGGCGGCGGCCCGGATCGCGGTATCCCCGGGTGTGCGCAGGAGATGACGCCAATTGGTGACCAAGCTGCTCTTGACTGACCGAATATCCGCTGGCTTGGATCAGTGGGTGATTACTACACGGAAGAGCAGCACCCGGTCCATCACGAGGCACCCCGGCGCGGCAGCGGTCGCGCTGGCCGCGGCGGCAGTTCTTCTCGGGGGCTGTTCCTCCGGCGGCACCTCCGACGATCCCCTCAAGGGCGGCGGGGCGGAGGGCGGCGCCGTCGTCGTCGGCTCCAACAACTTCGCCGAGAGCATCCTGCTCGCCGACATCTACGGCGAGGCCCTCAAGGCCAAGGGCATCAAGGTCACCTACAAGCCCAACATAGGCAGCCGGGAGACCACGTACGGTCTGATGAAGAACGGCAGCGTGACCGTGCTGCCGGAGTACAACGGCTCCCTGCTGGCCTACCTCGACGCCAAGGCCAAGCCGAAGACGGTCGAGGAGACCACGACGGCCATCGACGGCAAGCTCGACTCCAAGCTGGAGCTGCTGAAGCCGTCGGCCGCGCAGAACAAGGACTCCGTGACGGTCAACGCGGAGACCGCGAAGAAGTACAAGCTGACCGCGGACTCGTCCATCGCGGACCTCAAGGACGTCGCCAAGGACCTGGACTTCGGCGGCTCGCCGGAGTTCCAGACCCGGCACCAGGGGCTGGTGGGCCTCAAGTCGGTGTACGGGCTTGAGTTCAAGTCCTTCAAGTCCCTCGACGCGGGTGGTCCGCTGACCCAGACGGCGCTGAAGAAGAACACCGTGCAGGCCGCGGACCTCTTCACCACCGACCCGACCATCGCCCGGGACAAGTTCGTCGTCCTGAAGGACCCGGAGAACCTCTTCGGCTTCCAGAACGTGCAGCCGCTGGTCCGCAAGGGCGAGCTGTCCAAGGAGGGCGCCGCGGCACTCGACGCGGTCTCGGCCAAGCTGGACACGAAGGCACTGCTCGAACTGGACGCGCAGGTACAGCTGGAGAAGCAGGACCCGCTGGACGTGGCCAAGGCGTGGCTGAAGTCGGCGGGCCTGGTCTGACGTTTTGGTCCCGCGGCCCGGGCGGAGCGCACCGCCCGGGCCGCGCGATGTATCCCTAGGCCTGTAAGGCCGACGCGATCAGCTGGTCGATCAGGGCGATCAGCACGTCCCGGCACGACTCCCGGTCCCGCGCGTCGCACAGCAGTACCTGCACATGCTCCGGCACCGCGAGCGCCTCCCGGATGTCCTCCGGGGGATAAGGGTGCTTGCCGTGGAAGCCGTTCACCCCGATGACGAACGGGATCTCCCGGCGTTCGAAGAAATCGATCGCGGCGAAGCTGGACTCGGGTCTGCGGACGTCGACCAGGACCACCGCGCCGAGCGCGCCAAGCGCCAGGTCGTTCCACATGAACCAGAACCGCTGCTGCCCCGGCGTACCGAACAGGTACAGCACCAGTTCCCGGCTGATGGTGATTCTGCCGAAGTCCAGGGCCACGGTGGTGGCCCGCTTCTCCTCGATGCCGTCGAGATCGTCGATGCCCAGACCGGCGATGGTCAGGGGTTCCTCGGTGCGCAGCGGGGCGATCTCGCTGACCGACCCGACCATGGTGGTCTTGCCCACGCCGAAGCCCCCGGCGACGAGGATCTTGACCGTGTCGGGTGCCGAGGACGCGTCTGTGACGGGGTCAGAGCCGGCCAAGGCCGTCCCTCACTTTCTGCAGCAGGTCCAGGTCCGGAGTGGTACGGGAAACGAGGCGCGGCGGGCGGACGGTGATCCGGCCCGCCTCCAGCAGGTCGCAGAGCAGGATGACGACCACGCTCACCGGCAGGTCCAGCCGGGCCGCCAGCTCCGCCACGGCGACCGGCTCGGCACAGAGCCGGAGGATCCGGGTGTGCTCGGGCTGGCACCGGGGCGCGGTGGCCGGTGCCGGATCGACCGCGGTCACCGTCGCGATGAGCGTGAAGTCGGCACGGCTGGGCCGGGTCCGGCCACCGGTCAGGGCGAACGGTCTTACCAGCCGGCCCGCCGAGTCGCCTTCGCCCACCTCACACGCCTGGGTCGACGACGGGTCCGGACATGCCCCGCGGTGCCGCGCTGAGGTGCTCGCCGATCTTCTTCACCAGCATGTTCATCTGATACGCCACCACACCGACGTCCGCGCCCGGGCCGGTCAGCACGACCAGATGGGCGCCGGGGCCGGCGGAGGTCAGGATCAGGTAGCTGTTGGCCATCTCGATGAGCGCCTGGCGCACCGGACCGCCCCGGAAGTCCATGCTGACGCCCTTGCTCAGGCTCATCAGACCGGACGCGGTCGCCGCGAGCCGCTCGGCGTCGTCGCGCAGGAACCCGGTGGACTTGCTGACCACCAGGCCGTCCTCGGAGAGCACCACGGCCTGGTTCACGTCGGCGACCCGCTCCACGAGTCCGGTCAGCAGCTGGTCGAGCTGGGTGTGCGTGGCGGGGATGGGGCGTGTCATTTGCGGTGTCCTTCGTCAGCGGTCGGCGGGCGGAGTCGAGGGGACGGGGTCGGCGGAGGCCTGCCGGGGTGGTGCGGCCGGGTCCTCGTCACGGGCCCGGAGCGTGCCGCGCTGGAAGCCGGCCAGGGAGGAGGCGGCGGCTTCCGCGGTGAAGTCGTCGAGGGAACCGTCGTCGCCGTCGGCCGGGGACTCTTCGCGCAGTTCCTCGACGAGGCTGGTCTGCGGCACACGACGGGGCAGCGGGGCGAGACCGTCCCCGCGGGGGATACGAGCGGCGGACGCCGTCCGCGCCCCGGCGAGCGCGCGCGGCTCACGCCCGGAACGGCCGTCGCCCGCACCGCCGGTGACGCTCTCGGACCCGGCGTTGCCGCCGTTGCCGGTGGCGCCGGAGACACGCCCGGACTCCGAGGCACGCTCGGCACCCACCGGGTCCGGCCCGCCGCCCGGGCGGTGTTCGTCCGCCGAGCCGTGTCCGTCTGCCGGGGGGTGTCCGTCTACCGGGCTTCGGCCGTCTGCCGAGTTCTGCCCGCGGCCCGAGCGTTGTCCGTGCGCCGAGCTGTGGTCGTCTGCCGAGTTCTGCCCGTCGTCCGAGCCTGGCCCGTTCGCCGGGCGTCGGCGGTCTGCCGAGTTCTGCCCGTTGCCTGAGCCTGGCCCGTTCGCCGGGCTTCGGTCGTCTGCCGAGTTCTGCCCGCGGCCCGAGCGTTGTCCGTCCGCCGAGCTGTGGTCGTCTGCCGAGTTCTGCCCGTCGCCTGAGCCTGGCCCGTTCGCCGGGCTTCGGCCATCGCCAGAGCCCTGCCCGTCGCCAGAGCCCTGCCCGTCGCCCGGGCCTGGCCCGTCCACCGAGCCTCGCCCGTCGCCCAAGGTTTCTTCGTCCACCGGGCTCCGCCCGCCCTCCGGGCCTCCGGCGTCCTTCGGCACGCCGGTGGCCGGGAGGCTCGTGCCCCGGGGGCCGCCGAGGGCCGTCAGGCTGGTGTGCGTGCCGTTCAGGGGCCTGGCGTTGTGGGTGCCGGGTGTGCCGGGTGTGCCGGTGGAGGGGACCTCCCGGACCACGATGTCGTGCGGTATCAGCACGATCGCCGTGGTCCCGCCGTACGGCGACGAGCGCAGGGTGACGGCGATGCCGTGCCGGTGGGCCAGCTGCGCTATCACGAACATGCCGAGACGCAGGTCGTCGGCGAGCGCGACCACGTCGAACTGCGGCGGCACCGCCAGCTGTTCGTTGAAGGACGCGTAGTCCTCCTCCGACATGCCGAGTCCGCGGTCCTCGACCTCGACGGCGAGCCCCTTGGCCACCATCCCGGCCCGCACCGTGACGGGGCTCGGGGCGGGGGAGTACGCCGTCGCGTTGTCGATGAGCTCGGCCAGCAGATGGATGACGTCGGCGACCGCGGGCGGGGCGACGTACACCTCCTCCTCGGTGTGCACCTCCACCCGCTGGTACTCGGCGACCTCGCCGACCGCGCTGCGCAGGATGTCCATCAGCGCGACCGGCTCGGTCCAGCTGCGGCCCGGCCGTTCGCCGCTGATGATGACGAGGTTCTCCTCGTAGCGGCGCAACTGGCTGGCCGTTGAGTCCAGTTCGTACAGGCCCTTGAGGATGTCGGGGTCACTGTGCTCGCGCTCCAGCGTGTCCAGCTTGCTCAGCTGGAGGTTGACCAGGTTCTGGCTCTGCCGGGCGATGCCCAGGATGATCTTCTGGAAGCCGCGCCGGGTGTCGGCGAGTTCGACCGCGGTGTGCACGGCCGTGCGCTGGGCGGTGTTGAACGCCTGGGCCACCTGGCCGAGTTCGTCATGCCCGTAGTCCAGCTCGGGCGTGGCCGACTCCGGGTCGACCGTCTCGCCCCGGTCCAGCCGTGCCACCACGTCGGGCAGCCGCTCCTGCGCGAGGCTGACTGCGGCCCGGCGCAGACCGCGCAGCCGCCGGGACAGCGAGCGGGTGATCCGCCAGGACATGCCGACGCACAGCAGCAGCGCGAGGAGTCCGCCGGCGCTCAGCGACGCCGCCTTGATCAGCGTCCCGTCGGCCTTGTCGGCGCTGCGTTCCAGCAGTCCCGTCGTCTGCCGCTCGATGAGGCTCGCGTAGTGCGCGGACAGCTTGTCCATGGCGGCGTTCCACCGCTTCTGCGCGTCCGGCAGGGCGATCCGGTCCGCGTCTGCGCTGGAGTTCCGGGCCGCCAGCACCTGGTCCTCGATCGACTCCAGCGTCCGCCACTCCGGGCTCGCCAGGATCCGCTCGGTCTGCGCCTTGGCCTCACCGGTGAGCTGGGGCACCACCTGGTCCTGGACCAGCCAGCGCCGGGTGTTCACGAGTTCCGCGTACTGCACCCACGCCTTGTCGTCCAGATGCCCCGACGGCCACGCCAGGGTGAGCTGCGCGTCCTCCCGGGAGACCAGCTCCGCCGCGTGCTCCAGCGCGACCAGCGGGCCGGCCTGCGAGGTGAGGTCGCCGTCGTCGACCTGGGAGAGCTCCTGGAAGGCGTGGATCTGGTCGTCGATGATCGAGGAGTACTGGTCCAGCGCCTGCTGGGGGGTGATGTCGGTGGGGTCGTCGACCTGGTCCCGGTAGTACTCGAGGCTTCCGACCGAGCCCAGCACCGAATACAGCCGGTCGGAGACGCGGGAGGGCGCCTTCTCGATCGCGTCCGCCTGCCCGACGAGCTTCCCGACCGCCTTGTCGGTCTCCTCGCGCTGCGCGTCGAGGGCGGTCCGGGAACCGTGCGGCGAGGCCAGCCAGGCGGCCGACAGGCTGCGCTCCCGCTGCAGCGCGAGCGTCGCGTCGGTGCCCATGGCGCCGGTCGACCGGCTCAGCTCCGTCTGGTCCCGCAGCCGCAGGCCCTCCGAGAACATCTGGATCGTCGTCACGCCCCACATGGCGGCGAGGGTGACGCTGGGCACCAGGGCCAGCAGCCACAGGGAGAGGCGTATGGAACCGAGACGGCGCCGGGCACCTGTCCGTCGAGACATCGTCGTCCTAGGGCGATCAGCGGGGAGCGAGGAACGGGGAAGCGGAACGGTCGGGGAGGGTGGGGGACAGGCGCGGGGGTGAGGCCGTCCCGGGCGTGGCACATGGGATGCGCAGGATGTTATCCGTACAAGTGGGGGTGCGAACCGGGCCTGACCGAATCTTTGGCGACACCGTCACAGGAAGTGTCCGGTCACCGGGTCCCGGCGGCGGCGAACCGGGCCACAGCGGACACGTTCGACCTGGTCACGAACGCGGGACCGGTGAGCACCGGAGCCGCCCCGCCGCCGCTGATGTTGCCGTTGGTGCGGTACAGCCACAGGGCGTCCACCGCGAGGTAGCCCTGCAGATACGGCTGCTGGTCCACTGCGAACTGCACATCGCCGCCCTGGACCGCCTTGACCAGGTCCTTGTTGAGGTCGAAGGTGGCCACTTCGGCTCTGCTGCCGGCCTGCTCGACGGCCTTGACCGCGCTGAGCCCGTACTGGGCGCCCAGGGTGACGACCTCGTCGATGCTCGTGTCCTGCCGCAGCCGGGACGCGATCGTGGCGGTCACCGCGTTCATGTCGGCGCCGTCCACGTAGAGGTTGTCGGTGTCGCCGCGGAACGTCTTCCGTACTCCGGCGCAGCGGGCCTCCAGCGCGACATTGCCCCGTTCGTGCACCACGCACAGGGCGTGCTTGGCCTTGACCTCGTCCAGCTTGTCGCCGACGGCCCGGCCGGCGACGGACTCGTCCTGGCCGAAGTACTCCAGGAGTCCCGCGGGCCGCCAGGCGTCGATGCCGGAGTTGAGCCCGACGACGGGGATGCCGGCCGCCTTGGCCTGGGCGACCGGGCCGCGCATCGCCGCCGGTTTGGCGAGCGTCACGGCGATGCCGTCGACCTTGTCGCGGACCGCGTCCTTCACCAGCGCGGCCTGCGCGGCCGGGTCGGAGTCCCCGGCGTACGTCAGGTCGATGCCGTCCTTGGCGGCCGCCGCCTCGGCGCCTCTGCGCACCAGGTCCCAGAAGGCGTCGCCCTTGCCGCCGTGGGTGACGAGGGCGACCTTCATCCCGCCGCCGGACCGCTCTGCCGTATCCGACCTGTCGTCGGCGGCGCCGAGGACGGAGCAGCCGGACACCAGCAGACACGCGGCGGAGGCCAGGGCCGCGGTTCGGAAGAGTCTCGGGGTGGTGGGCTGCGGGGGAGGAGTGTTCATGGGGGGTGGACCTCGCTGTGCGGCCGAGCAAGAGCAGGGTGAGAGCACAGCGGGGCCGTGAACGTGCACGACCCGATGACTCTCTCTGGCCCGGAGCCAACCGTGTGTGACCACTGGTCGTCAAGTGAGCGGCCACAAGCCGTGAGTTGCCGCCGCCGCATCGTGATGATCCGTCCGACGGGCCGAACGGCGAGGTCAGGGCCCCTTTCCCCGGCTACGGCTTGCGCGCCACCGCGCCGTACATCGCGATGTCCTCGTCCCGGATCTTGGCACCGTCTTTTTCCGTACCGTCCGTGCGGTTCGGGCGCCACTTGTGGACCTGCGCGATGCCGGGCTCCACCAGGTCGAGCCCCTCGAAGAACTCCGCCGCCTCGGGCAGGGTGCGCAGCCGCATCGGCATGCCGCGCGCGGCGTACTCCCGGGCCACCCGGCCGACCTCGTCGGGTGCGAAGTCGGCGGTGCCGACGGACATCGCGAGGCAGCTGCCGGGCG
The DNA here is from genome assembly GCF_053643595.1 of Streptomyces sp. NPDC055506. Taxonomy (NCBI): domain Bacteria; kingdom Bacillati; phylum Actinomycetota; class Actinomycetes; order Kitasatosporales; family Streptomycetaceae; genus Streptomyces; species Streptomyces sp. NPDC055506. The sequence continues at coordinate 76,717 of NZ_JBSHKH010000017.1, forward strand.
GCAGCGGGTCGAGGAGCCGGCGGACGATGCCGACGGCGTCGTGCTCGTCCAGCATGAAGTGCACGATCGCGATGACGGTCAGCGCGACCGGCTCCGACAGGTCGAGGGTCTCCCGGAAGCCGGGGGCGCCGAGGATGGCCGCCGGGTCGCGCATGTCCGCCTCGACGTACGCCGTCCCGCCCTCGGGCGTGCTCGACAGCAGGTCCTTGGAGAGGGAGAGGACGAGCGGATCGTTGTCGACGTAGACGACCCGCGCGTCCGGGGCCGCCGCCTGGGCGATCTCGTGCAGGTTGGGCGAGGTCGGGATGCCGGTGCCGATGTCGAGGAACTGGCGGATCCCCGCCTCGGCCGCGAGATACCGCACGGCGCGGTGCATGAAGTCGCGGTTGGCCCGCATGTGGACCGGCAGGGCGGGCCACTCACGGCACATCGCGTCGCCCGCCTCCCGGTCGGCGGGATAGTTGTCGTCGCCGCCGAGGATGTAGTCGTAGATCCGCGCGGAGTGCGCGCTCTCGGTGTCGATACGGTGCTCCGGCATCCGGGCCTCCCAGTGCACAACTCACCTGTCACCGGCCACAGTTGGACCGATGGGCGAGATTCCATCACTCCTGCCCCCGGGAGGGAAGAAACAGCTTTCCGAGGCGGGTGCCGCGGGCCGCCTAAACTGGTGCGGCTCACGGGACGACGGGCGCGACGGACACGACGGAAGGGGCGGTGACGGTGGCGGCAGCCGGCGGTGGCTTCGAGGACCCGTCAGCCGACGTGCTCGCCGAGGCGGCCGGGGCCTTCGGGCTGCTGGCCTCGCCCGCCCGGCTGCACATCGTCTGGGCGCTGGCCCAGGGCGAGAGCGATGTGACCGGGCTCGCGGAGCGGGTCGGCGGGGCGCTGCCCGCGGTCAGCCAGCACCTCACCAAGCTGAAGCTGGCCGGCCTGGTCCGCTCCCGCCGCGAGGGCCGCCGGCAGGTGTACTACGTCGACGACCCGGACATCGTCGACGTCGTGCGGCTCCTGGTGGGCCGGCTCATGGACCGAGCCGCACCGGCGCGCCGCCGGCTTCATGGCCTCTGAGACCGCCGAGGGCACCACCCTGGAGGTGCTGCGGCGGCTGGAGTCGGGGCCCCGAGGGCTGACCGAGTCCGAGGCGGCGGCGAGGCTGATCGCCTGCGGCGAGAACACCCTGCCTCAGGCGCGTACACCGTCCTGGCCCCTCCGTTGCGCGCACGCCCTGCGTGACCCCTTCACCGCCGTACTGCTCTGCCTCGGCCTGGTGTCCGTCGCCATGGCGTCCTGGGGCACCGGGGTGGTCATCCTCGCCCTGGTCGTGGTGAGCTGCGTGCTGCGCGCGACCGGGGAGCACCGGGCCGACCGGTCCATGTCCGCCCTGCGCGATCTGGTCGCCGGTACGGCCGCGGTGCTCCGCCGCACCGACGGCCGGGAGCCGCCGGAGTCCCGGGAGGTCCCGGTCGCCGAACTGGTCCCCGGCGACGTGATCCGCCTCGGTCCGGGAGACCTGGTCCCGGCGGACGTACGTCTGCTGCGGGCGCGGGGGCTCACGGTGCACCAGGGCGTCGTGACCGGGGAGTCGGCGCCGGTGGACAAGAGAACGGCGGACGGGACGGGCGAGTCCCTCCTGTGTTTTCAGGGCAGCACCGTCGCCTCGGGCACCGCCACCGCCGTCGTGGTCGCCACCGGCACCGGGACCCGGTTCGCCGCCGCGCACCGGCAGCCGGCCGCGCGCCGGGAGGGCGGGGCCTTCGACCGGTCCGTGCACGGGATCTCCTGGGTGCTGATCCGGTTCATGCTGCTGACCCCGCCCCTGGTGCTGATGGCCAACGCGGCGCTGCGCGGACGCGGCCTGGAGACCCTGCCCTTCGCCGTCGCGGTCGCCGTCGGCCTGACGCCCGAGATGCTGCCGGTGATCGTCACCACCTGTCTGGCCCGGGGCGCCGCCCTCCTGGCCCGCACGCACGGCGTCATCGTGAAACGGCTGCCCGCGCTGCACGACCTGGGCGCTGTCGACGTGCTGTGCGTCGACAAGACCGGCACACTCACCCAGGACCGGCCGGTCGTCGCACGGGCCCTCGACCCGGCGGGCCGGGACGACCCGGAGGTGCTGCGCTGGGCCGCCGTCGGCGCCTGGTGGACCCTCCAGCTCGCCGAACTGCCCGCCCCCGACGCCCTCGACGAGGCCCTGCTGGAGGCGGCCGGGCCGGTGGGCGAGGAGTACGACGGGGTGGACGCCGTGCCGTTCGAACCGGTACGGCGGATCTCGACGGCGGTGGTACGCGGCTCCCTCGGACGGCACACCGTCGTCGTCACCGGTGCCGTCGAGGCCGTACTGGAACGCTGCGCGACCGAACCCGGCGAGCGCGACCGGCTGCTCGCCCTCGCCGCCCGGGAGGCGGACACCGGGCTGCGCGTGCTGGCCCTCGCCACGGCCGACCGTCCCGCCCGCGTGAAACCGTCGGCCGATCCCCGGGGCCTGGCCTTCCGGGGCCTGGTGACCTTCCGGGACACCCTCGCCCCGACCGCCGCGGAGGCACTGCGCGGCCTGGCCGACCGCGGCGTCACCGTCAAGGTCCTCACCGGCGACCACCCGGCCACGGCGGCCCGGGCCTGCCGGGAACTGGGCCTGGATCCGGGGCGGGTGCGGACCGCCTCGGACCTGGCGGACTCCGAAGCCGCCGGGGCGACCGTGGTCGCCCGCTGCACCCCTCAGGACAAGGCCCGCCTCGTCGCCGCCCTGCGCGCCGCCGGGCACACCGTCGGGTTCCTCGGCGACGGGGTCAACGACGTGGCCGCGCTGCGCGCCGCCGACGTCGGGCTCGCGCCCCGCTCCGCCGTCGGCGTGGCCCGCGAGAGCGCCGAGGTCGTCCTCGCCGAGAAGGACCTCACGGCGATCGGCCACGCGATCACGGCCGGCCGGCACGCGAGCGGCAACATCGCCTCGTACCTGCGCGTCACGCTCTCCTCCAACCTGGGCAACGTCGTCGCCATGCTCGCCGCCGGCCTGTTGCTGCCCTTCCTGCCGATGCTCCCGGCCCAGGTGCTCGCGCAGAACCTGTGCTTCGACGCGGCCCAGCTCGCCTTCGCCCACGACCGTCCCGGCGCGGCGGCGTTGCGCGGTCCGGCCGTGCTGCGGCCGCGCTCCTTCCTCCGGTTCGTCACCGGCTTCGGCCTGCTCAACGCGCTCGCCGACCTCGCCACCTTCGCCGTCCTCGCCCTCGCGCTGAACGGCCCCGACGCCGTGGACGACGAGGCCGTGTTCCACTCCGCCTGGTTCACCGAGAACCTGCTCACCCAGGCCCTGGTGATGCTGCTCCTGCGCAGCGGCCGGCGCGTCGAGGGGAGCCGGGTGCCGGGCCCGGTCGGCTGGGCGGCGGCCGGCCTGGCCGCCGTCGGCCTGCTGCTGCCGCCGAGCCCTCTGGGCACGGCCCTCGGCATGACGGCCCTGCCCGCCGCGTACTACCTGCTGCCCGCCGTGGTGCTCGGCCTGTACGCCCTGGCCCTGACGGCGGCCAGGGCCAGGCAGCGGCAGCGTCAGCCGTAGGTGAGGTCCGAGCAGGGGTTGTCGTCCGCCGAACGGGCCCCGTCGGCGACCTCGGAGGGTACGGCGGTCGGAGCCGGGGACGCGGACGCCGTCGCCGCCGGGCTGTCGGCGTACGACTGCCCCAGCACGACCTTGATCCCGCTGCCGGTCACCGACCGGAGCTCGGCGCCGGGGAAGGCCGCCGCGACGGTCCGGGCCCGGTCCCCGAGGCCGGGGCCGTACTCGACCAGTGTGGTCGTGTGGTCCTGGGCGGACGCCGTCGCCGTACCCGTGACGGTGAAGCCGTCCGCGGTGAGGGCCTCGGCGGCGCGTGCGGCCAGTCCGGGGACCGCGGTGCCGTTGTAGACGGCGACGTCGATGCCGTCCCCGGAGACCGGCGCGGGGGATGCGGAGGCGGACGGAGTGCCCGCCGAGGGGCTGGAAGCAGACTTTCCGGTTTTCTTTCCGCCGGCGTCCTGGCCGTCGATCGTGCGGTCGGCCTTGAGCGCGGCCCACAGCGCGTCGGCGTCCGGCTGCACGATCGCCACCCGGGAACCCTCGTAGCGCCAGGGCAGGGTGACGAACTTCGTGTTGTGCAGGTCGATGTCCTTCAGGGACATCGCGAAGGAGATCAGCTTGTCGGCGGAGCCGAGGCCGGGGTCGACGGTCAGCGACTCGGTGGCGGCGTCGGCGAGCGGCAACAGCCGTGTCGGGGTGAGGCCCTTGCTCTTCACCTCCTTCAGCAGACCGGCCACGAACGCCTGCTGGCGCTTGATCCGGCCTATGTCGCTGCCGTCGCCGATGCCGTGCCTGATCCGGACGTAGTCCAGCGCCCGCTGTCCCGACACGGTCTGTTCGCCCTTGTGGAACAGCAGCTTGCCCGGGGCGGTGAGGTGCGGGTCGAGGTCGTTCTCGTGCACGTCCTGCGGCAGGCACACCCGCACCCCGCCCACCACCTCCGTCAGCCGTGCGAAGCCCTTGAATTCGACGACGACGGTGTGGTCGACGCGCAGCCCGGTGAGCTGCTCGACCGTGTTCTGGGTGCAGGCGGGGTTGCCCTTGGCGGTCTGCCCCACCGAGTACGCGGCGTTGAACATCGTGTCCGGCTGCGCCTTCGTCCAGCTGCCGTCGGGCAGTTCGCAGGACGGGACGGTGACCAGGGTGTCACGCGGGATGGAGACGGCGAGGGCGTGCCGGTGGTCGGCGTAGACGTGCAGCAGGAACGCGGTGTCGGAGCGGCCGACGTCGTCCTTGTCGCCGCCGCCCAGCGCGCTGTTGCCGCCAGTGCGGGTGTCGGAGCCGATGACCAGGATGTTCTCGCCCTTCGACGAGCCGGCCGCGGGGCGGTTGTCGGAGAGGCCGCCGGAGTCGAAGGTGCTGATGTTGCCGTCCAGCTTCAGATACAGCCAGCCGGCACCGCCCGCGGCGAGCACGAGCAGGGCCAGACAGATCAGGAGGGCGACACGTGGCCCGCGGCGGCGACCGCGCCGCCGCCTCTGATCCCGGGGCGCGGCCCGGTGCCGCGGTTGTTCTGTCCTCCGAATACTGCTGACCGTCATCGGCGTCCGCTTGCCTCTCGCCCGGGGGTTGTACAGTTGCGCAATGTAGCAACTGTTGAAGAGAGGGAGGGCATGACGTGCTGCGCAACGGACTGGAGCCCTGGCATCTGCTGATCGTGGGGATCGTCGTGATCGTTCTGTTCGGCTCGAAGAAACTGCCGGACACGGCGCGATCACTCGGCCGCTCGATGCGGATCCTCAAGAGCGAGGCGAAGGCAATGAAGGAGGAGGGCGCCGGGGAACCGGCCTCCGGAGGGCCGGACCCCCGGGATCCGGCGCCCTCCGTGGAGCCCGTCAGCCCGTCAGAACCGGCAGCGTCCGATGGCCGTGCGAGATGAACGAGTCCACCGGCAGCAGTTCCTCGGCCGGCACGGCCAGGGTGAGGCCGGGGAACCGTTCGAACAGCGCCGGCAGGGCCACGCGCGCCTCCAGCCGGCCGAGCGGGGCGCCCAGGCAGTGGTGGACGCCGTACCCGAAGGCCAGATGGTCCTTGGCAGCGCGGGTGACGTCGAAGACGGCGGCGTCCGCGCCGTGGTGCTCCCGGTCGCGTCCGGCGGCGGCGTACGAGGCGAGGATCGCCTCGCCCTTGCGGATCACCGCGCCGTCCGGGCCGCCCAGTTCACCGAGGGGCAGATCCTCGACCGCGTACCGCAGCGGCAGGCTGGCCACCGGCGCCTCGGCCCGCAGGGTCTCCTCGATCACATCGTCCCAGGAGGCGCGCCCGCCGCGGACGTGGGCGAGCTGGTCGGGGTGGGTGAGCAGCGCGTGGACGGCGTTGTCGAGCAGGTTGACCGTGGTCTCGTGACCGGCGCTGATCATCAGCATCAGCGTGTCGAGCAGCTCCTGCTCGCTGAGCCGTGTGCCGCTCTCCTCCTCGTGTGCCGAGATCAGCGCGGAGGTGAGGTCGTCGCCGGGCGCCGCCCGTTTCACGGCGACGAGCTCACCGAGGACGGCGTAGAACCGGGCATAGATGTCGGCGACCTCGGCGGCGTCGGCCGAGGTGTGGAAGACGCCGTCCACCACGATCCGCAGCTCGTCCCCCAGCTCCTCGGGCAGCCCGAGCAGTTCGCCGATGACCTGGATGGGCAGCGGGTAGCAGAACTCCTCCCGCAGATCGACCGGTTGGCCGTCCGCGCCGCCGCCGGCCCCGGCCTTGGCGACCCGGTCGAGCAGTGCCCCGGTGATCTCCTCGATCCGTGGCCGCAGCGCGTTGGTGCGGCGGGCGGTGAATGCCTTGGAGACGAGGGTGCGCAGCCGTTTGTGGTCGGTGCCGTAGGCCGTGAACATGTTCTGCACGGCGACCCAGGTGAACAGCGGCCAGTCCGGTGAGACCTCGCCGTCGATCCAGCGTTGCCAGTGCCGGCGCGGGTCCTTCGACACCCGTGGGTCGGTGAGCAGCCGTTTGAGAAGCGGGGTGCTGCTGACCGCCCAGGCCGGGACACCGTGGGGGAGTTCGACGGGGGTGACCGGGCCGCGCTCGCGGATTTGGGTCGCCTCGCCGTGGATGTCGCGGCCGGTCGGGTCGATCACAATCGGGTGGGTCTGATCCATCGGACTCTCCCTGGGCTGGCGGCTGTTCGTACGTCGCGCGCACGCCTGGGCGCGGACGCGGCCCGTCCAGCCAAGTCGCCGCGGCCGGGCGACGCCAGGGGGTGCGGGATCACTGGCCTGAACAGGGTCACCGGGCCTGATTCAGACGGTCTGGCCGGCCTCCCGCTCCAGGGGCCCCGCCACCGCCCGCGCGGCCTTGGCGGCCTTCCTGCGCTGCCGCCGGCCGACGCGCGGCTCCTGGTCCGGGAGCCACCCGAAGGTGAGGCAGCTGCCGACGATGCCCAGGAGCATGCCCACGAAGAAGCCGCCCAGGTTCGAGGTCATCCAGGTCGCCAGGGAGACCAGCACCCCGATGACCGAGTAGAACAGGCGCTGGGAGGGATTGAAGAGGATCAGTACGCCGCACAGCAGCATCACGGCCGGAAACAGATAGCCGGCCAGACCCTGCATGCCGACGTGCAGGATGACGTCCAGCGACGCCTTCAGGGTGAGCAGGACCTCCGCACCGCCCAGGGTGAGCAGCAGCCCGCCCCAGAAGGGACGGCCGGCCCGCCACCGGCGGAAGGCGGACCGGGACTTCCCGCGTGGGTCGCCGGGCATCAGCAGCCCGATTCGCTGAAGCCCAGCTTCAGCCCCGGCAGCTTGAACACACCGGCCGTCGTGGCGTAGTTGGTCTGCCGCAGGTTGGCGATGTGCACGGTGTCGGACTGCTGGCTGAACACGCCGATCGGCCCCTTGCCCAGAGGGCCGGCCTTGTTGAGTTCGCTGGCGTCGTTGCCGATCTCGATGTTGGTGAAGGCCGCGTCACCCGAGAGCTGTGTGGAGTCGGTGGTCAGGTCGGTCGCCCGGACCTTCTTCTCGCCTTCACCCGCCCTGATGATCAGGTTCGTTCCGCCCAGGTCCACGCTCTGGCACAGCTTGGTGAGCGTCGCGTCCTTGATCACGGACGTGACGACCAGCACCTCGCCGCCGGTCTCACCCGCGTTGGGGCTGTCCTTGGCCATCTTGTCCAGGCCTCCGAACTGCGCGAAGCCGTTGCCCTTCAGCTCGGTCGCGGTGACCGTGAAGGGCATACCGGAGATGGCGAACTGCACGCCCAGCGCCCCCTCCGCGGTGAGGACCGCGAGGCCGGCGGCGACCAGGGTGGCCGGCACCGCCATCACCGCGGCCCGGCGTGCCCGGACCCGCCCGCGGCGCGCCGGAACGTCAGTGACGTCGTCGGCGGCGGGGCCGTCCGGTCTTTCGGGGGTGAGCTCGGCGGAGGAGGTCATGTCTGCTCCAGGTGCGTGTCGGTGCGGATCGGACTTCGGTGGCACGTTGCCCTGGCGCGGACACCGACCGCGTACGTACGTCCCCCCGCAACCCCCGGCGGTTGCAAGGGCTTTCTCGTTACGCCGCAGTAGCCGACTCGGAAGTTACCGGGGGTTACATGAGCGGTCAAGGGAAGTGTGAACAAAGAGTGTTGAATGTGCGCCGCATGTGAGTCACCGTCGTTCGGAAACTCTCAGCGCACGCACAACTCCCTTGATAAGTCTTGACGTTGACTGACCGCCAGGTCTACAACTCTCCTCGTCTCAACGGATCCGTGGCGCCGGATCCGCCGCGCGGCACCGTCCGCGCGCCCCCGGCCCGCCCGTCCCGGACGGGCATCTCACCGCCCGGTGCGTCCGCACGGGCTTTCCATCGCCCGAGTCCGATCCTCCACGGCACGGCAGCTTCCTCTGGAGCCGCGCCACCAGCCACCCCCCGCCTGGCCCGGCCGGAGCCGCGTTCCCGTGCGTGCCTCCGGCCGGTGACCGGACCGCCGTTGCCGGTCCGTCACGTACGGTGAAGGCGTGACGGACCGGCGACGGCGGACGCCTACGCGCGTCCCCCTCACCCTCGCTTCCGAAAGAGGTACACCCGCATGCGTACACGCACCCTGCTCGCCCTCACCGCCGCCGTCGCCGCCCTGGGCCTCGCCACCCCCGCCTCGGCCGCCGACACCCCGGTCCTGACCACGAGCGACGGCGCGGCCGTCGCGGTCGGTGACGTCCTCGACGCGTCCCTGGCGAGCGGCACCGCCGCCACCTTCCGCTCCAGCGCGACCGGCACCAGCGGCATCTCCTGCACCTCGTCGGCGTTCTCCGCCGAGGTCACGGCCAACCCGGCCGCTCCGGGCACCGCAACCGAGTCCCTCGCCTCGCACACCTTCGACACCAGCGGCTGTAGCGCCAACGTCACCGGTGTGCTCGGCGTCAGCGGCATCACTGTCGACAACCTGCCCTACACCACCAGCGTGTCCTCCGACGGCACGGTCTCCGTGACCCCGGGCGCGAGCTCCGCCATCCAGTCCACGGTCAAGCTGCGCACCCTGCTCGGCACCATCACCTGCGTCTACCAGGCCCCGAGCCTGACCGGCACGGCGAGCAACGCCGACCACAGCATCTCCTTCGTCAACCAGCAGTTCACGAAGACGTCCGGTTCGTCGCTGTGCTTCAGCAACGCCTTCTTCACGGCCAAGTACGCCCCGGTGACCAAGGGCGGTGTCGCGGTCAACGTCAACTGACCATCAATCAGCGGTAGTTCAGCGTCGCCGTAGCCGTACGGCCAGGGCGGCGCCGCCGGTGAGCAACAGCACCGCCGCGGCGCCGCCCGCCAGCATGGGAGTGGAGGGGCCCGAGCCGGGGTCGGAAGCGGCGGCCACCTTCTGCTCCTCCTGCTCCTCTTTCTGCTCCTTCCTTTCCGGAGGCGCCGCCTCCTTCGGCGGAGCCACCGTGTCCTTCTGCGGAGCCACCGTGTCCTTCTGCGGAGCCACCGTGTCCTTCTCCGGGAACACCACGTCCGAGCACGAGTAATAGGTGTCCGGCGTACTGCTGTTCTGCCACACGGTGTACAGCACGTGCCGCCCCGTCCGGTCGGACGGCAGGGTCGCCTCCAGGCGGTAGGCGCCGTCCGTCAGGGCCGGGTCCGTCACCTCGGCGAACGGCTTCTCGGGCAGGTCGGACCAGGACAGCGGCCCGGCCGGGTCGTAGCCCGGCTTCGTCAGGTACATCCGGAACGTGCCCGTGTGCGGGATCGTCGAGACGTACCGCATGGTCAGCGCCGCGCCGGGTTTCACCCGGGTCGACGGCCAGTCGGCGCGGGCGAGGTCGAGGCCCCGGTACTCGGGCAGCCCTCCGCTGCACAGCTTCCCGTCGGGGACGACCTGCCGGTCCCGGCCGTTGACGTTCGCCAGCCGCAGGTTGTCCCACGCCGTGAAGGGCGCGCCGTTCGCGGCGACGGCCGCGCGGCACGCCGCCGAGCCGGCGCGATCGCCGCCCTCGGGGGAGCAGGCCACCACCCGGCTCAACGGATCCGTCGGCGCACCGTGCGCCCCGGCCGGTCCGGCGGCCCACAGCGGCAGCAGCAGCGGGGTCACGAGGGCGGCCGCGAGTGCGGTGCGGTGTGGGGTCGTACGAGGCATCCCTCTGCGTCTCCTCGGCCGGGGCGGCAACGTCGGTAGTGCAGTACGGGAAACCGTCCCGGCGCGTTCACTACGGGGGGTGTGTTCGAAAAGGGGTCGTTCGCGCCCAACTGCCCGCCATAGAGGGTGGGTTTCCGGCCGGATCGAGGGTTTCCCCCGTATCCCGATGACCTGCCCTTTGCCTATCGTTCGACCACAGCTGACCCACAGGCAACCCCGAACGGGCCCGCTCGCCTTCTCTGCGCCTGGCCGGCCAACGCGTCGCTTTTCGAACCACCCCCCCTCCGCTTCGACGACGAAGCGACTCCACCGCCGCTCCGCCCAGCCCGGAGTCAGGCCACGAAAGGCAACGACCGTGCGTACCTCCCCAGAGCTCAGACGGAAGCTGATATCCGTCGCCGTCGTCTCCGCCGCGCTGCTGACCGCCGCCCCCGCCTCGGTCGCCGTCGCCCAGGAGTCCGCACCCCGCCCCGCCGTCCCCACCGCCCAGACCGAGGCCGCCCCCGGCGCCCCGGCCGAGCGCCTCATCGTCGGCTACAAGTCCGGTGCCTCCGAGGCCAAGTCGAACAAGGCCGCGGCGGCCGACGCCGAGGCCAAGGCCGAGAAGACGGGCGAGGAAGTCGACTTCCAGCGCCGCCTCGGCACGGGTGCCGCCCTCGTCGAGCTGGGCACCGACACGACCCGGACGTCCGTCGCCGACGTCGTCGCCCAGTACGAGGCCGACCCGCAGGTCGCCTACGTCGTTCCGGACCGTCTGAACAAGCCGACGGCCGTCACCCCGAACGACACCGACTACGGCAAGCAGTGGGACCTGTTCGAGTCCACCGCGGGCATGAACGTCCCGGGCGCCTGGGACACCACCACCGGCAGCGGCGTCACCGTCGCCGTCATCGACACCGGCTACGTCACCCACTCCGACCTGGCCGCGAACATCGTCGGCGGCTACGACTTCATCTCCGACACCGCCGTCTCCGTCGACGGCAACGGCCGCGACAGCAACCCGGCGGACCCGGGCGACTGGTACAACGACAACGAGTGCGGCCAGGGCATCCCGGCCTCCACCTCCTCCTGGCACGGCACCCACGTCGCCGGCACCATCGCCGCCGCCACCAACAACGGCAAGGGCGTCGCCGGCATCGCCTACGGTGCGAAGATCTCCCCGATCCGCGTCCTCGGCAAGTGCGGCGGCTACGACTCCGACATCATCGACGCGATCACCTGGGCCTCCGGCGGCACGGTCTCCGGCGTTCCCGCCAACACCAACGTCGCCAAGGTCATCAACATGAGCCTCGGCGGGGGCGGCGCCTGCTCCACCGCCACCCAGAGCGCCATCACCGGCGCCGTGAACCGCGGCACCTCGGTCGTCGTCGCGGCTGGCAACGAGAACCAGAACGTCTCCAACTCCTCCCCGGCGAACTGCAACAACGTCATCTCCGTCGCCGCGACCAACCGCGCGGGCAGCCGTGCCTCGTACTCCAACTACGGCTCGCTCGTCGACATCTCCGCCCCCGGCGGCGAGACCCGCACCTCCACCGCCAACGGCATCCTGTCCACGCTGAACTCCGGCGCCAAGACGCCGTCGAGCGAGAACTACGCCTACTACCAGGGCACCAGCATGGCCACCCCGCACGTCGCGGGCCTCGCCGCGCTGCTGAAGTCGGCGAACTCCGCCCTCACCCCGGCGCAGATCGAGTCGGCCATCAAGGCCAACGCCCGGGCCCTGCCCGGCACCTGCTCCGGCGGCTGCGGCGCCGGCCTCGCGGACGCCGCCAAGACGGTCCAGGCCGTCAAGGGCGGTACGTCCACCGGCACGACCTTCTCCAGCACCACCGCCGTCGCCGTCCCGGACAACGGCGCGGCGATCGAGTCGCCGATCAGCGTCACCGGCCGCAGCGGCAACGCCCCCTCGGCCCTCCAGGTCGGCGTCGACATCACCCACACCTACCGCGGCGACCTCGTCATCGACCTCGTCGCGCCGGACGGCTCGACGTACCGCCTGAAGTCCGCCGCTTCGGACTCCGCCGACAACGTGAACACCACCTACACGGTGAACGCGTCGAGCGAGACCGCCAACGGCACCTGGAAGCTGCGCGTCCAGGACACCGCGGCGCAGGACACGGGCACGCTGAACAGCTGGAAGCTGACCTTCTGATTCACGTTCACGAGCGGGCGGGCCGGCCGGTGCGGATG
>NZ_JBSHKH010000018.1:0-27112 GCF_053643595.1 Streptomyces sp. NPDC055506
CGGCGTGCCCTAGGGCACCGACTCCCGCGTGCCGTCGGGGAACCGGATCTCCACGGACCCGCCGGCGGCGGCCCATGCACGGGCCCCGATGACCGGTACGCGCGGATCGATGGCGAGCACGACCAGCGTCACCAGGAGCCGCGTCCCACCGGGGTGGGACGGCAGGGTCAGCCGCGGCGTCGCCGAGTGATGCCCGTACGCGTTGCGGCCCTCGGCCGCTACGACCGTGCCCGTGTCGTCGCTCCAGCCGTGCAGTGCGACCAGCGCGCTGGTCAGGCCGTCCGCGCGTCGGGCCAGTGCCCAGCCGGGGCCGGTCCGGGCGGTCGGTGGGGCGGTGTCGTCGGCCACGGCCCAGCCGCCCTCTCGCACGGGCGTGCCGGGGGGCGCGTCTACGCGGTGCACCCGGACCTCCCAGGGGCCGTGCACCACGCTGACCGTCTCGATGCGGTGGCCTTCGCCGCTGCCCGGGAGGACGGCGCGGTGCCAGGAGGCGGCCCGGGGGCCCTCGGCGCCCAGGGGGTGGATACGGCCGCGCGGGGTCGGTGTGCCGTCGGGGGCGAGCAGGGCGATGTGGTTGTCGGGGCCTGTATGCGGTGCCGGAGGGGTCTCGGGGGCCGTGGCGCTGGAATAGGCGAACCGGGCGTAGTGCGGGCTGTCCTGGGCTTCGGCGGGTGGAGGTGGGAGGCGGTCGCTGCCGTGGTTGACGAGCCGGACGATCCCGTCGGTCGCGGTGGAGTGCAGCAGCCAGCCCGGGGCGGGTAACGCGAGGCGTACGTCGGCCGATTCGACCGGGCCGGGTTCCTCGGCCGCGGTCCACACGGGGTGGTCGGCGGGCAGGAGCAGGCCCAGGAAGGCTTTGCTCGCCCAGTAGGGGGACGCCGGCCCCGAGTACCGCTGGACGGCGGGCGGGAAGGGCCCGTACCAGCCGAGCGTGAGCAGTCCGTGCTCGTCGGGCACGCCCCGCTCGGCGAAGTGCTTCAGCGCGCCGGAGGCGAGGCGTCGGGTGCGGCCGGGCGGCAGCGGAGTGGCGTCGGCGAGAACGCCCGCCCACAGGGGCGCGGTCGTGGCGAATCGGTAGGTGAGCGAGCGGCCTTGGTGGACCGGTGCCCCGTCGGAGCCGAAGAAGTGCTGGTGGTCGTGGAGGAAGGAGCGCAGGCGTGCCCGGTGGGCGGTCACCAGCCCCGGGTCGGCGCGCGGTCCGGCGATACGGGCCCAGAGCACCGGATACAGGTGCAGGGCCCAGGCGTTGTAGTAGTCGAACTTGCGGCCGTCGCCGTCGGTGTACCAGCCGTCGCCCCGGTACCAGTCCTCCAGGCGCGCCAGCCCGGCGTCGATCTCGCGGCGGCTGTGCGGGGCGCCGACGGAGGCGAGGAACTCCTCGGTGATGACCTGGAACAGCCGCCAGTTGGAGTCGTTGACGACCGCTCCGACGAAGCCGCCCAGCCAGTCGGCGATCCGCTGCCGTACGCGGTCGTCGAGCCGGTCCCAGATCCACGGGCGCGTCTCGTGCAGCGCGATCGCGAGGGAGGCGGCCTCGACCATGGGCTGGCCCCGGTCGGTGATGGGCGGCCAGCGGTCGGGGCCGCGCGGGTCGGTGCCGGCGGCGAGCCCGGCCGCGTACCGGTCGATGAGTCCCGGCTGTTGTCCGCCCGAGCCGGCGATGCGGAAGGCGGCCAGCAGGAAGGAGCGGGCGAAGCCCTCGAGGCCGTCCGACCAGGGACCGGAGTGGCTGGGCGGCCCGGGGAGCCGGTACTGGGCCAGGCCCGGGGAGGCGTAGGGCAGCAGGGCGTCCAGGAGGCGGTCGGCGATCGCCTCCCAGTGGGCGCGGGTCCAGCCGGTGAGGGGCGAGGGCAGCGGGTCGGGGGGCGGCAGCTGGGGAAGGTGGGGGAAGTGCGTCGGGTCGGGGAGCGACACGTGCGGCGCGCTCATGCGGGTGCGGTTCCTCCGTTGGTCACTGGGCACGCCCGGGCGGGGGCGCGCCGACGCTGTCGCGGACGACGATGTGGGTGCCGAGCAGATGGTGGGCCCCGGCGGCGTGCTCGGGGTCGCGCAGCGCGATACGCACGGCGGCGCGCCCGAGTTCCTCGGCGGGGGTGCGGACGGTGGTGAGAGGCGGGTTGAAGTCCTGGGCGAGCGGGATGTCGTTGTAGCCGACGACGGAGATGTCACCGGGGACGCTCAGCCCGCTGTCGGCGATCGCGCGCAGGGCACCGGCGGCGACCATGTCGTCCCCGGCGAAGACGGCGGTGAACTCCCGTGTCCGCTTGAGGAGTTCGGTCATAGCGCGGTGCCCGGCGGCGCGCCCGAGCCCGCAGTCGACGACGTGGGCTGCCTCGGGCGGCAGCCAGTGTTCGGCGAGGGCGGCCCGGTAGCCGGCGACGCGGGCGTCGAGGGCGGTGTTGCCGGGGAGTCCGCCGAGGAAGACGATCCGGCGGTGCCCGGCCGAGAGCAGATGGGCGGTGACGGCGCGGGCCCCGGCCTCGTTGTCGAACTCGACGACGAGCGCGGGGATCTCCGGGTCGGGCGCGGGCCGGCCGCAGAGGACGAGCCGGGCTCCGGAGGAGTTCAGGGCATGGGCGTAGTGGGCGACGCGCTCGCGGTAGGCGTCGTCCTCGACGACCCCGCCGACCAGGATCACCAGCCGGGCGCCCTCCTCCCGCATGAGCTGCACGAACTCCATCTCGCGCTGGGCGTCCCCGCCGGTGGCCCCGACGACGCAGAGCCAGCCCCGGTCGGCGGCCTCCGCCTCCACGCCCTCGGCGACCTGGGCGTAGAAGGGGCTGGTGACCTGGCGGACCACGACGGCGGCCATCTTGCGGCCGCCGCCCACCAGGGCGCGGGCGTGCGCGTTGGCCACGTAGTCGAGGTCGCGGGCCGCGCGCAGGACCCTGGCCCGGGTCGTGGCGGGCACCGGGTGGTTGCCGCTGAGGGCGCGGGAGGCGGTGGCCGTCGACACGCCCGCGCGCTCGGCGACCTCGCGGATCGTGACCCGCCCCTTGGACCCCATGTCGTTCCCCATCCCCCGCGTCTCCTCTTCCGCCCACCGCTGTTCAGGTGTTGGCCGCGTAGTCCTTCGCGTACTCCTCGGCCATTCTGTCGCCGCCCCGGCTCCGCCACTTCTTCACCGTCGCGTCCCACTCCGACAGCGGCAGCCGCCCGGCGACGATCCCGGTGACGGTGTCGTCGAGGAGGGTCTGGAGGGTGGCGCCCTGGGCATTGTGCGTCGAGGACTGAAGCCCGAACGAGGCGTTGCGGACGGCGTGCGGTACGACCTTCCGCTGCCAGGTGTGCAGTGCGCGTACGGCGTCGGGCATGCCGGGCACGAACAGCACCTGGGGGCCTTCGGCGAGGTACTTCAGCGGCAGGTTGGTGTTGTTCTCCACCTCGCCGAGCTTGGTGTACTCGGGCGAGCCGTCCTTGGCGCGGGTGAAGTGGACGCCCTCGACGCCGTAGTGGACGAGTTCCCACTCCTCGCTGCCGAAGGGCGCGGCGAGGTAGTCGAGGATGCGCAGGAGGAGTTCGATGCGTTCCTTCTTGGCCTGCTTGAGGACCGTGTAGCCGAAGGAGCGGCGGGCGGCGACGATTCCGCCGGGCTCGCCGCCGACGCTGTACGGGAGGGCGGCCGCCGGGCTCATCTTGCCTCTGGACTCACGGTACTTGGGCAGATAGGCGCCGAACCCGTCCTGCATGGAACCGACGGTGCCGTTGTAGTAGAGGGTCGTCAGGTCGATCTGCGAGATGGACGTGGCGTCGGGGTGGTAGGAGCCGTTCTTGCGCAGCTGCGCCCGGAAGGCGATGGACGCCTTGTAGCGTTCGTCGGCTGCTGCGGGGAGGAAGGTCCCGTTCTCGGTGACGGCCCAGCTCTGGGGCGCGTTGTGGGCGGCGGAGTGGTAGCCGTTGCCGAACCCCGACTGGGCGGCGGCGCCCAGCATGTACGTCTTGCCGCGCGTGCCCCGCCGCGCCACGGCGGTGAAGTCCTCGGCCGTCCAGCCCTCCTTCATGCCCGCGTCGGCGAACATGTCCTGGTTGATCCACAGGGTCGAGCCAGGGAGCGGGCGCTCCAGGGGTATGCCGTGGATCCGTCCGCCGATGCGGCCCATGTCGCGCCAGGCGTGGGTGGGGATGTTGGCGAGGTTCGGGTAGTCGGCGATCGCGTCGCCGGACAGGTACGAGGTGAGGTCCTGGGCGCGGCGCTGCACGAACTGTGCCTCGCGGGGCAGGGTGAAGCCGGAGAACATGTTGATGATGTCGGGCAGGGCGTCGGCGTCGCCGGCCATGACCGTCGCCATCTTCTTCTGGTAGTCGGCCTGGGAGATGATCGTGTACTCGATCTTCACGCCGAGGGCCTTCTCCACGGCGGTCCAGAACCGGTTGGCCGAGGCGGGCTTGGGCGGTGTGCCGAACGAGACGGTCATGACACGGACGGTGGAGCCGTCGCCCGGGGTGCGGGAGACCGACTTGACCAGGTCGGAGGGGTAGGACGTGTATCCGGCCTGGACGCCTTCCTCGGTGGGGGCGAGGTCAGGCTTCGGGCCGGTGGCGGGACGGTGGGCGGGCCAGGGGGCGAGCTTCTTCCCGGCGTTGGAGACGTCGCCGTCGCCGGACCCCGAGGAGCAGGCGGTCAGCAGGCCGGGGACGGAGACGGCGGCGCCGCCCGCGGCCATGGAGCGCAGGAGCGTGCGTCGGGACATGCGGGGCATGGGTGAATCACCTCGTGTCGGCTTGTGTCAGCTCTTGATGGCGCCGGTGAGCACGCCCTTGGTGAAGTACTTCTGCAGGAACGGGTAGACCAGCAGGATCGGCACGGTGGCGATCACGAGCACCGCCATCTGTACGGTCTGCGGAGCGGTGACGGTCGCCTCGCCGGTCGTCGCGTCGGTGAGCCCGGCCCCGGCCACCACATAGGTGCGCAGCACCTGCTGGAGCGGCCAGTGGTCGCTCTCCAGATACAGCGAGGCGTAGAACCAGGAGTTCCAGTAGGCGACGGCGTAGAACAGGCCGACGACGGCGAGCGCGGCCTTGGACAGCGGCAGCACCACCGACACCAGCACCCGCCAGTCCCCCGCCCCGTCCAGCCGGGCCGCCTCGTACAGCTCCTCGGGGATCGACTGGAAGAAGCCGCGCAGCACGACCAGGTTGAACACGTTGACCAGGACGGGCAGCACGAGCGAGGCGTACGAGTCGAGCAGGCCCAGTTCCTTGACGAGCAGGAAGCTCGGGATCATGCCGGGCGGGAAGAGGAACGTGAACAGCACCAGCAGCAGCACGGGTTTGCCGCCGAAGACCCCCGGGCGGGACAGCGCATAGGCAAGTGTCACGGTGCAGGCAAGGCTGAGCAGCGTGCCCACGATCGTCACCCCGGCACTCACACCGAGGGCGTGGGTGACGATGCCGCCGTCGAAGATGTCGCGGTAGGCGTCGAGCGTGGGCTCACTGGGCCACAGCACCCAGCCGCCGTTGTCGACGACCTCCCGCGTGGAGGCCAGGGACGTCGACACGATCACCAGGAACGGCACGCACACCAGCAGCACGACCGTGGCCAGGGCGAGTGCCTTCGCGGTCTGGGTGAGCGGCCGGGGCTTCTCCATCCAGCCGGGCCGTGCGGACGCGCTCACCTGTAGACCCCCTGTTCGCCGAGCCGGTGGGCGACCTTGTTGGCCGCGTAGACGAGGAGGGCGCCGACGAGCCCCTTGAACAGGCCCGCGGCCGCTGCGAAGCCGTAGTCGCCGCCGACGATGCCCTGGTAGTAGACGAAGGTGTCGATGACCTCGGCGGTCTCCGGGCCGACCGCGTCGCGTTGCAGCAGCATCTGCTCGAAGCCGACGGAGAGGATGTCGCCGAGTCGCATGATGAGCAGCAGCACGACGACCGGGCGGATGGCGGGCAGGGTGACGTGCCAGAAGCGCCGCCAGGGTCCGGCGCCGTCGATGGCGGCCGCCTCGTACTGCTGCTCGTCGACCTGGGCGAGCGCGGCGAGGAAGATGATCGTGCCCCAGCCGGCGTCCTTCCAGATGACCTGGGCGACGACGAGCGGCTGGAAGGCGTCCGGGTTGCCGATGATGTCGACGGTGTGCAGACCGGCCCCGCTCAGGCCGCTGTTGAGCAGGCCGGTGTCCCCGAGCACCTGCTGGAAGAGCGCGACGACGATCACCCACGAGATGAAGTGCGGCAGATACGCCACCGACTGCACGAACCGGCGCACCGAGCTCCAGGTGAGGGTGTGCAGCAGCAGGGCGAGACCGAGCGGCACCGGGAAGTAGAAGACCAGCTGGAGGACGGCGATCCAGAGGGTGTTGAGGACCGAGTCCCAGAACGCCGCGTCCTCGAACATGCGCTGGAAGTTGCCCAGACCCACCCAGGGGCTGCCCAGGAGTCCGTCGAACGGCACGTACTCCTTGAACGCGATGACATTGCCGGCGAGTGCGCCGTAGTGGAACAGCAGGAAGTAGGCGACACCGGGCAGCATGAGCAGGAACAGCGCCCTGCTCTGAAAACCTTTACGCTTGCGCCGCGCCCCATCGGAACCACGGCGGGAGGGACTCACCCCCTTCACACCTGCTCGTTCCCGTAAGGCAGTTGCCACGTTTCCCCCTCACCTCGGCATGTCCAGCGAGGGGAAGCTAAAACGTTTTCACTTTGGGGTCAACACTTCTCACACGGCCGGGACTTACCGACGGACGGGTGCGGGGTCAGGCCGACAGCCACCCCTTGCCCAGCCAGTTGGAGGAGTCGAAGTCGCCGACCTTGTCGATCCCCCGGTTGTATGTGTAACCGCTCCGCATGATGCGGGAGTTACCGGTCCGTGTGGTGCGGGGGTTGGCGAGCCGGATGTGCGCGTCGAGCGGGACGGCCGTGCCGTGCGGGTCCTGGCGTGATTCGGGCTGTCGGTTCCGCGGCGCCGTCCAGCGGGGGCGCCGGTGTCCTCGCACCGCCCGAACAGCAGCTCCAGCTCGCTCAAGGACGCCCGGTCCGAGAACTCGACGAGCATCGGGATGATCCGCACCACCTGGTAGCTGCCGCCGGTGGCCCAGCCGGGCCCTGCCCGTCCCCTATCCACACCAGGTGGTCCATCTCGCGGGCCGACGCGACGTCCGGGTTGGCTATGCCGTCCTTGAAGCCCAGCAGGTTGCGCTGGGTGCCGCTGGGCCGGGGCCCGTTCTGGAAGCCGTCGACGCGCCACCGGATCTGCATCGCGCCACGGCTGTGCTTGGCGATGTCGCGCAGCGCGTGCAGCACTCTGTCCTTGTGAGCGGCGCAGATCTGGAGGGAGAGGTCGCCGTGGCACTCGGCGGGGTCGAGATCGTCGTTGGGGAAGATCCGCATGGGCGCGAGCCGGCGCGGCCGGACCCCGGCGAGTTCGTAGCGGTCGTCGAAGAGGGACGCGCCGACGACGATGACGGTGAGCGCGTCGGCCGGCAGGCCCGGGCCGAGATCCCGTTGTCGGAGGGCGGGGCACCGACGCCCAGGTCGGCGGGTATGCCGCCAGTAGTGGGGATACGGGCCCTTTCGGTGAGGATCCACAGCAGCTCGGTCAGTTCCGCGCGGCCGTCGGTGATGACGTCGAAGGAGATACGGACGACATGGGGGCGTACCTTCGGGGTGTGCTGCTAGTGGGCGTCAGCGCTCACGCGGACTTCCTGGTCTCGAGCACGTCCGGCGCCGGCGAGAGGTCTTCGAGGAGCCGGTTCCGGTGATCCCGTCGATCCGAGCCTTCGCGGACCGGTCGAGCCGTTCGACGGGGGGACAGTCGTCTCCGTGCCGCTGGGCCTCGAGCAGCTTCCGCAGCCGGGCGATGTCTGCGTCCTGCGGAGACGATCCAGATGTTGTGGTTCAGGACGTTGGTGACGGCGCATGGTGGTGGGCAAGGTTGGTGGCGAGGTCACGGAGGTGAGCCCTGGCTTCGGTGGGGCCGTGCACAACGATGGCGCTCCCAAAAGGCAGCAGTGCTCGCACGTCCTCCAGATGCAGGAAGCGGATCGTCACCTTGTAGCCGGTGGCGGATTCCTCATGGTCGTCCCGGACTAGTCGTTGGCCAAAGATCCGTTGCGCTCGCTCGATCTGGGTCCGGTCGATGGTGGCGCTGACCTCTATCGCGTGGTTGTGTTCCCACTGAGCGATGAGCGCTGCAGCGACGGTGGCCAGGGTCTGGTTCTCGCGGATCCGTCGTGGCTGGTCGACTTCTTTCCACGTCATGATCCGTTCGAGTCGGTACATCCGTGGCACTTGGGCGCAGTCGGCGACGAGGTACCAGGTGCCGGCCTTGGCGAACAGCCCGTAGGGATCTATGAGGAGGTCGCGTGGGCATGACTCGCGTGGGCTGTCGTACTCGATCCGTAGTCGACGACCCCGCCGCATTGCGCCGATCAGCGAAGCCGGAGTCGCGCCGGAAGCTCGTGCCTGATGCCAGGGGCGGCTGTCGACGTGTACTACGTCGGTGAGCGGCAGGAGCTCATGAACTCGACGTGACTGTGTAGCGGCGATCTTGGAGAGCGCGCGCCGGCATTCGGCCGATGCGTTGAGCTCCGCACGTTGCTTCTCATCCAGCCCGGTGAGCGAGAGATGATCACGCTCGCCCCGTGTGAGTCGCGTGAGGTCGAGCCCGGAACCGGGCAGCATGGTCACGCCTCCGAGGCGGCCCCGGTGTGCGGTCACCGGCAGACCGGCGTCGCGGAGCCAGTTCAGGTCCCGGGTGATGGTTCGGAGGGACACCCCGAGCGCTGAGGCAAGTTCCTGTGTGGTCGCGCCATTCCTCGACGTGAGGAGCAGCATCAGGGAGAAGAAGCGGTCAGGGGTCACACACCAATTTTTTCAGGAATTACGACATGATGCGGCGCATATTCCGATGAGGCTGGTGGATGCGTACCTACGACCTGTGAGAAGGAACAACCATGACCACATCCGTCGTGTCCATCGTCTATGTGAACGACGCTCCCGCCGCTGCGCGTTTCTACGGCGCCCTCCTCGGCATGAGCCCCTCGTTCGAGACTCCGGGATACATCACCTTCGACCTCGGGCCAGGTGCCGACCTCGGTCTGTGGTCCGGCCAGTTCGAGGATCTGTCACCGGACGTCCCGCGTACCAGTGAAGTGTGCCTGGCCATCGACAGCGGACCCGACGAGCTCAACGCGACCTTTGAGCAGTGGAAGTCCAAGGGGGTCACGATCCTGCGCGAGCCTCATGATGCGGGGTTCGGGCTGACCTTCCTCGCAGCCGATCCTGACGGGAACCGTATCCGCGTGGCACCGCGGGGCTGAAAAGCCACAATGCGGCAGGCGCGCACGACAGTTGTCGCGCCTGCCGTCGTTTGACTTCGAGAGGACGACGTGTGCCCCACGCGAATGCGCCCCTGAGCGTCGAGGGCCGTAGGCGGCTCGTGAAGCGGTGCCGGACACGTCCCATCGCCCACGTCGCCCCTGAGATGGGCACCTCCCGCGCATGCGCCAGCAAGTGGGTAAATCGCTGGCGGCTACACGGTGATGCGGGATTGCAAGACCGGCCGTTAGTACACCAGCGAGGACGCCCGGCCAGCCGCGATCGCGGTGTGGAACGTCCACTACAACTACCACCGGCCGCATAGTGCTGCCGCCGGAAAGCCACCAGCAGCACGACTCCGCGAGAGCGTCACCAACGTCGAGCCCTCATACATCTAGACCTTCAGCCGTGCGGCAATCAGCGTCGTCGCGGCCATGGCATACAGCAGCACCGCTTCACGTGCGATGCCTCGCTCGACGAAAGAGCGCTCAAGGCGCTCCTGCAAGGTGAAGAACGTCAATGCCCTCTGCGGGTCGCAGAGCCTCTGTGAGTTGCTCTCACTCACACCCCAATGACGCAGCGCCTCCGCAGGCTGTCCCGCAAGAGCGATGCGCGCGCCCTCTCCCAGCCAATTGCCGAAATCGTTCCTCGGATCCGCCAGCAACTCCACGAGCGCACCCTCCGGCCAGCACTGGATTTCGTCTAACTGGCCGATCAGTTCCAGGTATTCCTGGGGCAGGAAACTGCGAGCCGGCGTCGCTTTCAACGCCTCCCAGGAAAACGTATGAGCGTTCTCTGATACCTGCGCAGCAGCCTCTGTAGCCTCTCTCGGTATGCGAAAGAGCCGCTCCATGAACTTCCTCTTACTGCTGTCCAGTTCACTCAGCAGCCAAGCTGCTCTGATGGAAGCCGGCGGATGCGTACAGCCACGACGGACGAACAACGCTTGCTCACTCAGATGCAAGGCGAGCATGGCGATCAGTGCACCAATCGTGCTCAGATCCACGGCCCTCTGGGCTCTGAATGAACCATCGTGCGGCATCTCGCCGGCCCGCCTGACGGCCTGGAAGGCAAACAGGTCCGCGTCCCGTTCCCTTCGCTCACTCTCGGAGCAGACCGGGACATGCTCGCCCGGTCCGAAAGAACTCAGGCCGGACGTATGACCCAAGACGTGATGGGCGATTTCATGGCCGATGACGAATCGGTAGGCGTGGTTGGTGAGCTGCCAAGCAGCCTCCTGCCCACGCGGCCCCAGCCGCATGCCTATGTACGTCGAGGTACCGAGGAGCCGCTGATGGGTCGTGTTGTAACGCAGCAGGCCTGTAAGCACCTTCGCATCCTGGTACATACGGCTCTTCCTGCTCGCCCGGAGGAGATGCCAGTCAGTCCATCTATGGACAGACAGCGCGACATACTCGCTGTAGGAGCAGCAGAGGCCGACGATTCCGTCGGCGATGATCACCAGACCCGACCCATCAGTAAACGGCGTCATCTGCGCCGACACCGCTTCGCTCAGGGTGGTGACGATGCGGAACGAGTCGAGCCTTTCACGACTTGCCCCGAGGTCGGCCATGGCTGCCTTCAGCTCGTCCGCCACCGCATCTACATAGCCGACCGACACATCACTGCCCGGCTTGAAATATGGGCTACGCCGCCAGTCGGCGTAGAGGGCGTCAAATTGCTCAAATAGCTCGCGGGCCCCGAACCGCCCCATCAGACGCCGCCTCTCCATCAACGCGGACTCACGATCCGCCTGGAGAAGCTCGCATTTCAGGTCTGCCATGCTTTTCACGATTCCACCGCAACATCCCGGCAGAAGGCGCCCAGTCCGATCCGTGCCACCAGCACAGCGATCACAGCGGCTGTCGTGGGATCGCCGGTGAACTGCTTGACCAGCTCCAGGATTGCGTAGGCATCGAGCAATCGGTCCGAGCCGGAAGACCCGCTCAGCGCCCGGACTTGTTCATGAGGACAGATTCTCCGCTGCAGTTCACGGTGCTTGTTCGTGAACCACTGTTTCCCGAACCGGCGTTTCTCTTCTTCGTCTTCGGGCGAAAGCCCCAGTCCGTCACCCAGGAGCTCCGAGCCGAGCAAGGCGTACAGTTCGTCATCACTCTTGTCCCAGTAGTCCTCGATGGTCACTTGTTCCCATTCCCCCGACCTCAAGTCGTCATCCGATTCAGGAGCATAGAGCTCTTCGCTCGCCAGGAACATGGAAACAGAGAAATGAGCACGGACGCTCTCCCGGACGACGCAAGCGCCCCGATCCGCAAAACGCAGGCCGTCTGCCACGCTCGATGCCGACCCGGCGAAATCGATCACCCAGGCGATATAGTGTCACTCAAGAGAGTGAACCTCCTTGCCGAGGTCGAGCCATCGCGGCCGTCGACTGCCACCCCGAGCGGCCGAACCGTCGATCTCCTCAACCACCCCACACCTCTTGACGCGTCAATGACAACGGTGGCTTGATGTCATGGGAGCGCTCCCACCTCACTCAGGGAAGGGACCACCATGCGCAAAGCCCCCCACTCGTCCCCGCACTTACGGATCGTCACGGTTCTCGGCCTCATGGCCACCCTGCTCCTCCCCTTCGGCTTGACCGTCGCACCTCGCGCGACGGCAGCCCCGGCAGCGGACCCCGTCCGCGTGATGCCGCTCGGCGACTCGATCACCGGCTCGCCGGGCTGCTGGCGGGCGGTGCTGTGGAACCGGCTCGTCAACAGCGGATACACGGACCTCGACTTCGTCGGCACCCTCCCCACACAGGGCTGCGGACAGGCCCACGACGGCGACAACGAGGGGCACGGCGGTGAGTTGGTGACGAACGTCGCCGACCAGAACCTGCTGCCGGGGAGACTCGCCGCCACCCGCCCGGACATCGTTGTCATGCACTTCGGCACGAACGACGTGTGGAGCGGCGTCTCCCCCGACCGCATCCTCGCCGCCTACACCAAGCTCGTGACGCAGATGCGGGCCTCCGATCCGGACATGCGGATCCTCGTCGCGCAGCTCATCCCGATGAACCCGAGCAGTTGCGCGGCCTGTGCGCAGCGCGTGGTCGAATTCAACGCGCGGATTCCCGCCTGGGCCCGGGCGACGAGCACCGACCGCTCCCCGGTCACCGTGGTCGACCAGTGGACGGGGTTCAGCACGGCCGGCGACACCTACGACGGCGTCCACCCGAACGCCTCAGGCGACGACAAGATCGCCGCTCGCTGGTTCCCGGCCCTGGCGGCCGTCCTCGACGCGGGCATCCCGCAGGGCCCGGGCGATCCCGGCGACCCGGGCGAGGACCCGGCGGCCTGCACCGCGCGATTCCGTGCCGTCTCCTCCTGGCAGGGCGGCTACCAGGGCGAGGTGACGGTGACGAACACGTCCGCCTCCGCCGCCTCGGGCTGGACCGCGACCGTTGTACCGGCGGGCGGCGCGCGTCTCACCCAGGTCTGGAACGGCACCCACACGACGGCCGCCGACGGCACGGCCACCGTGACGAACGCGGCATGGAACGGCGCGCTGGCCCCCGGCGCGAGCGCCACGTTCGGCTTCGTCGCCTCCGCCCCGGCAACGGCCGGCGCCCCGGCGGCAACCGTCACGTGCACGGCGAAGACCCCGGCCGGCTGAACCCGGCGCGGGCCCGACTTTCCGTCAACTTCCCTCCCTGGAGCCGCCATGAGATCCCGCACAGCCTCCGTCCCCCGAGTGGCCGGCGTGGCCGCCGCACTCCTGGGACTCCTGCTCTCCTTCCTCTCCTTCAGCACCCCGGCACAGGCCGCCCCCACCGGTTTCCGCATCGAGAACGGCCGTCTCCTGGAAGCCTCCGGGAACGACTTCGTGATGCGCGGCGTCAACCACGCCCACACCTGGTACCCCGGCGAGACGCAGTCGCTGGCCGACGTCAAGGCGCTGGGCGCCAACACCGTCCGCGTCGTCCTCTCCGACGGCCACCGCTGGACCAAGAACAGCGCGCAGGACGTCGCGGGCGTGATCACCCAGTGCAAGGCCAACCGCCTCATCTGCGTACTGGAGGTGCACGACACCACCGGCTACGGCGAGGAGGCCGCGGCCGGGACCCTCGACCACGCGGCCGACTACTGGATCGGCCTCAAGGACGTGCTCACCGGCCAGGAGAACCACGTCATCATCAACATCGGCAACGAACCCTGGGGCAACACCGACCCCGCCGGCTGGACCGAGCCCACGATCGCGGCCGTCAAGAAGCTCCGGGGCGCCGGATTCGCGCACACGATCATGGTGGACGCGCCCAACTGGGGCCAGGACTGGCAAGGCGTCATGCGCGCCAACGCCCAGTCCGTCTACAACGCCGACCCCACCGGCAACCTGATCTTCTCGATCCACATGTACAGCGTCTACGACACGGCCCAGGAGATCACCGACTATCTGAACGCCTTCGTCAACGCCGAACTGCCCATCCTCATCGGCGAGTTCGGGGGCCCGGCCGACCAGTACGGCGACCCGGACGAGGACACCATGATGGCCGTCGCCCAGCAACTGAAGCTCGGCTACCTGGCGTGGTCCTGGAGCGGCAACACCGACCCGATCCTCGACCTGGCGATCGACTTCGACCGCACCCGGCTCAGTTCCTGGGGCCAGCGCGTCTTCAACGGCGCCAACGGCATCGCCGCGACCTCGAAGGAAGCCACCGTCTACTCCTCGGGCGGCGGTGACACCACTCCCCCGACCGCCCCCGGCACACCGACCGCCTCGGAGGTGACCTCGTCATCCGTGAAGCTGGCCTGGACCGCCGCCACCGACGCCACCGGAGTCACGGGCTATGACGTCGTCCGGGTCAGCGGCGCGACCGAGACCACCGCCACCACCACGACGGGCACCTCCGCCACCGTCACCGGTCTCGCCCCGTCCACCTCCCACACCTTCGCCGTCTACGCCCGTGACGCCGCGGGCAACCGTTCGCCCCGCTCGGCGACGGTGACGGTCACGACCTCCCCCGGCGGCACCCCGTCGGCCTGCGGCGTCGGCTACCGGGTGACGAGCAGCTGGCCCGGCGGCTTCCAGGGCGAGATCGTCCTGCGCAATACGGGCACGTCGGCGATCAACGGCTGGACGCTGCGCTGGGCCTTCCCCGACAGCCAGCGCATCAGCAACCTCTGGGGCGGCACGGCGACGCAGAGCGGCTCCGAGGTCAGCGTCGCGGCGGCCTCGTACACGGCGACGATCCCCGCGGCGGGCTCGGTC
Source organism: Streptomyces sp. NPDC055506 (assembly GCF_053643595.1). Taxonomy (NCBI): domain Bacteria; kingdom Bacillati; phylum Actinomycetota; class Actinomycetes; order Kitasatosporales; family Streptomycetaceae; genus Streptomyces; species Streptomyces sp. NPDC055506. The sequence goes on from NZ_JBSHKH010000018.1 coordinate 14,467, forward strand.
ACCCTCGGCTTCACGGCGACCCGGTCGACCGCGAACCCCAGTCCCACGGCGTTCACGCTGAACGGCTCCGCCTGCTCGGTGAGCTGACGCACCCCGTGCGACGGTGCCGGCGCGCTTCGTGACCTACGGCGGGCCGGCACCGTTGCCGTGGGTGTGATGCGTGCAACATCCACACCGGAGAGCGGTTTATGTCGCCGGGCAGCGGTGAGGCGGCGGAGATGTCTCACCGGCACCCCACTGCCGTATCTCCGGCAAGACGCGCCCCCTCCCGCCCCGGTTTCCCCCACCGTGCGCGGGAGGCGCGATGAGCGAGGACACCCTGCGCATGCGCGCCGTCGCGGCGCCCGACGGCGGGCCGGGGCGGAAGGAAGCGCCCGAGGCCGCCGCCCCCGCGCAGCCCTCCGGGCAGCGGGACGCCTTCTTCGACAACGCCAAGTATCTGGCGATCGTGCTGGTTGCCATGGGGCACTCCTGGGAGCCGTTGCGGGACGGCAGCCGGGCCGCGAGCGCGCTGTACATGGTGGTGTACGCCTTCCACATGCCGGCGTTCATCATCATCTCCGGCTACTTCTCGCGCTCCTTCGACGCCGGTCCGGGGCGGATCAGGCGTCTGATCACCGGGCTCGCCGTGCCTTATGTCGTCTTCGAGACGGCGTACACCCTGTTCACCCGGTGGACCGACCAGGAGCCGGACCGGCCGGTCAGCCTGCTTGACCCGCTCTATCTGACCTGGTTCCTGGCGGCGCTGTTCATCTGGCGGCTGACCACGCCGGTGTGGCGGCATGTGCGGTGGCCGCTGCCGGTCGCCCTGGTCATCGCGATGCTGGCGACGCTCTCGCCGTCCGTCGGCAACGACCTCGATCTGCAGCGCACCCTGCAGTTCCTGCCGTACTTCGTCCTCGGCCTGTGCCTGAAGCCGGAGCACTTCCGGCTGGTGCGCCGGCGTAAGGTGCGCGTCCTCGCCGTGCCGGTCTTCGCCGCCGCGCTCGCCGTGGCCTACTGGGCGGTGCCGCGGATGACCGGCGCCTGGTTCTACCACCGCGACAGCGCGGAGGAGCTCGCGGCGCCCTCCTGGTCCGGGCCCGTCATGACGTTGGTGATCTTCGGCTGTTCGCTGGTCCTGGTGGCGTGCTTCCTGGCCTGGGTGCCCGGGCGCCGGGCCTGGTTCACGGTGCTGGGCGCGGGCACGCTGTACGGCTATCTGCTGCACGGCTTCGTCGCCCAAGGGTCCAAGTTCTGGGGCTGGTACGAGCCGGAGTGGGTCCACCGGCCCTTGGGCGAGCTCGTCGTCACCGCCGTCGCGGCCGTCGTCGTGACCGCGCTGTGCACCCCGCCGGTACGGCGGCTGTTCCGCTGGGGGATGGAGCCCGAGATGGCATGGGCGTTCCGCCGGGACGCGCGCGACGAGGCCCGGGAACGCAACGCCGTACGCGATCGGACCGCCGTACGCCGGTGACGGGCGGCGCATGACCCCGGCGCGGGGCGACCGCGCCGGGGTGCGGCTACCGGCTCAGTAGCGCGTGGGGAACAGTTGGAGCTTGGCCTTGTTGCCGGAGACCGACTTCACCCAGATCTTCAGGTTGTTGAACTTGACGGTGCCGCCCGGGCTGGTGCTGCCGCTGAGGCTTCCGCCGGCGGCCGACATCTTCACGGATCGTGAGCTGACACTCGTGATCTTCAGACTCCCGAAGCCGAACTTGCGGCTGTCGACCTTGATGGTCTTGGGCGCCGACACGGTGATTTTGCACCGCCCGTCGTAGCAGGGCCCGTTGGCGGCAGACGCCACCGGCGCCATCAGGCCGAACCCGAGTGTGCCCGCCATGGTCAGCGTCACGGCAGTGGTCGCGGCCCGCCGGTCCATACGGGCGGTGGGTACCAGGGTGGCGTCAGCCAGTCGCCCCATACGATTACGGTTCACGTCATCGTCCTTCGGTCGCTCGAAAACGGTACGGCGAGGAGCACCCGCACCGGCGCCCGGACATCCCGCTGTCCTCGATTCCGAGCCGGCCGACCACTCCCTCGCTGCACCGATTCCAGCGCCCACCGGTTTGTTCAGAAACCTGCTCCCTGCCCCTGAACAACCCGAGGAACCCCCTAGCCGTTCTGCGTGAGCCGGATCAGCAGTGTGCCGGGGGTGCGTGGTACCGAAACCGTCAGTTCGGTGCCGTCCCAGGTGGCTCGGCCCGCGTCCAGGGTGGACGGGTGCAGGACGTCCGTGTGGAGTGGGCGGCCCGCCAGGTGCGGGAGGGGGACGCGGAGTTCGGACGGTCCGCCTCGGCGCCAGATGGAGATGTAGGCCGTGCGGTCTCCGGGGAGTCTGAGGCCCAGGGCGAGCCACTCGTCCGTCCAGCCGGGCAGGCCTAGCGGCCAGAAGGGCAGGGCTTGGGCGAGGTCGCCGCGGATCGACTTGTAGACCGTGACCGCGTCCCGCACGAGGGCCAGTTGGTGTTCGGACATGCGGTTCAGATGGCCCGAGAGGTGGATGCGGCCGAGCAGCGCCCCGCCCAGGGTCCAGGAGATCAGGTCGTCGTCGAATTCGGGCTGCGGGTAGGCCCAGACGGCGCCCTGCTCGGGCGGGACCGCGGTCGGCGCGGCGGCGGCGATGGGCGCGTAGCGCAGCGGGTCCTGCTGGTCGCTGGTGGACTGGAGCTGGGCGACGGCGAGGGTGGCCCCGTCCATGCGCATGCCGCCCGAGGCGCAGTTCTCGACGACCAGGCCGGGGTGGCGGTCCAGGACTGCGGAGAGCCAGTCGAGGTAGGCGTGGGCGTGGCCGAGGAGGCCCGCTCCCGGTGCGAGGTCGCCGAGGGCCTGGGTGCCCGGGTCGACCACGATGTTGTAGTCCAGCTTGAGATAGCCCACACCCCAGTCGCCGACGATCCGGTCGACCGTCTTGTCGAGGTGCGCGCGGGCGGCCGGGTGCCGCAGGTCGAGCTGATGGCGGCCCTGTTCGGTCAGGCGTAGGCCGTCGCGCTGGAAGAACGCCTCGGGCGGCAGCTCGGCCGCGACCGGGCTGCGCACCCCGACGACCTCCGGCTCCAGCCACAGCCCGGCCACCATGCCGCGCTCCCGGATCCGGTCCAGGACCGCCTGGATGCCGCCGTCGGGGAAGCGGCGCGGCGAGGGCTGCCAGGCTCCGACGCTGTCCCACCAGCCTCGGGTGTCGTCGTCGTACCAGCCCGAGTCGATGCAGAAGTACTCCGCTCCGGCGTCGGCGGCGGCGTCGATCAGCGGCAGCAGTTTGGCCGTGGTCGGGTCGCCCATGAGGGTGTTCATGTAGTCGTTGAAGACGACGGGGAGGGCGGTGTGGTCCGGGTGGGGGCGGCGGATCGCCCGGCGGTAGGAGGTCAGGGCGCCCATCGCCGCGTCGAGGTCGGAGCCCAGTGCGAGGGCCCCGGGCACGGTGGTGAATTCCGCGCCCGGTTCGAGGCGGACCCGCCACTGGTGTTCCGCGTCCGTGGGGCCGTTCAGCGCCAGGTATGTGCCGTGTGAGCGTTGGCCGAGGTCCCAGCGCCAGCCGGCCGGGGACTCCACCTGCCACACCCAGGCCCTGCCGCCGTCCCGCTCGGTCAGCGCGCCCATGGCCAGATGGCCGTCGGTGGGCCAGCTGCCGCGCCCGGTCAGGGCGAGGGCGGCCCGGCTGTCGTGCTCGTGCACGTCCATGTTGATGTCGGCGACGGCGCCACGCAGCGGCTCGGCGTACCAGCGGCACTCGGCGAGCCAGTCGTTGCGGGCCCGGTGGACGTCGAGGGCGTCCGGGGAGGGCAGGCCGCCGAGCAGCAGGCTGCTGACGGACTGGACGACGAGGGGTTCCCGGCCCTCGTTGCGCAGCCGGACGCGGGAGCGCAGGACGGGCAGTCCGGTGGGTGACGTCAGTTCGGCGAACGCCGTCAGGCCGGTGTCCGGATCGTGGAGTTCGACGGTCAGCCAGTCCCAGCCGTCGCGTCTGCCCGTGCGGTGGGCTCGGTAGGCGAGCCGTGCGCCGAAGGCCGTGCCCGTGAAACGCGGGCCGGACCAGCCGCTGCCGTGGCCGAGGGCGGTGAGCTCCACGAGCGGGAGCGCCGAATCGGGGGCGGCGGGGGTCTCGTCGTCGGACGCTGCCAGCCCGACCAGTCGCAGAGTCCCGTCGGCGGTGACGGCGAACCGTGCCCGGAGGGCCTCATGTCCCCAAGTGAACTCGTCCTGCCGCTGGTTGGAGGCCATGTGCGCCGCTTCCGCCGTGCCGGTCAAGGTGCTCCCCCTCCTGGCCCCGCCCCGTTCTCCGGGAGTGGCGGTCCGCGTGAATCCCTCGTTACGGTCTCTTGACGACCCAAGTGTGACCGGTCACAATCCTCGCATGAATGTGACCGGTCACACAAGGCGCCCGGCGAGCATCAGGGACGTCGCGACCGCGGCGGGGGTCTCCTACCAGACGGTCTCTCGGGTGATCAACGGCCATCCGAGCGTCCGGCCGTCCACCCGGGAGCGGGTGCTCGCCGCCATCGACGAACTGGGCTTCCGCCGCAACGCGACCGCCCTCGCCCTGGCCAGCGGCCGCAGCCGGGCCGTGACCGTGCTGACCGCGAACACCACCCACTACGGCTACGCCTCGATCCTCCAGGGCATCGAGGAGGCCGCCCGCGCCGCGTCGTACTCGGTCGGGATCGGGGTCCTGGAGTCCGCCGACGACGCGGCCGTCGCCGCGGAGGTGCAGCGCGCGGCGGACGCGGGCGGCGGGCTCATCGTGATCGCCTACGATCCGGCCGGTGTCCGGGCACTGGGAGCCGTGCCCGCGGCGCTGCCGGTCGTCGGTGTGGTCGAGACCCCGGCGAGCCCGCCCGGCGGCGACCGCCCGTGGGTCTGGACCGACGACCGCGAGGCCGCCTACCAGGCGACCCGGCATCTGCTCTCCCTCGGCCACGAGACCGTGCACTACGTCGCCATCCCGTCCAGCACCCGCCGCACCAGCGCCCGCACCAGCGGCTGGCGGCAGGCGCTGAAGGAGGCCGGCGCCCCGGAACCCCGCCCCGTACAGAGCAGTTGGGGACCCGCGGGCGGTCACGCGGCAGGGCTGAAGCTGGCGGACGACCCGTCTGTCACCGCGATCCTGTGCGGCAACGACGATCTCGCGCTCGGCGTGCTCCGCGCCCTGCACGAGACCGGCCGCCCGGTGCCGGGCGAGGTCAGTGTGGCCGGTTTCGACGACGCCCCGCACTCCGCCTTCCTCACACCGTCCCTGACGACCGTACGCCTGGACTTCACCGGCCTCGGGCGGGCCGCGTTCGCCCTGCTGCACGGGGTGCTGGAGGAGTCGGCGCAGGTCGCCCCGCATCCCGTGTCCGTGCCCGAGCTGGTGGTGCGGGAGAGCTCGGGACCACCGCCCGCCGGTCGCTGAACACCGCTCGTCCGCACAGCAGTTGTGAGTCCCGCTTCCTGAACCGCACCGCCTGCTCCGGAAAGGCACGAGATGAAGAGAAGAGCTCTCCCCGCCCTGGCGCTGATATGCGCCGCCGGCCTGGCCGCCACCGCGTGCAGTGACCCGACCGCCGGGGACTCCGGTTCGGACGGTTCGGACGCCAAGCCGTCGGCGGTGAATCCGACCGCCCGCCTCGACGGTGTGAAGCTGACCATGTGGACCGCGCAGAACACGGTCGACGCGCCCAAGCAGGTCATCGACGCCTTCGAGAAGGCCACCGGCGCCACCGTCGACACCCAGGCGATCCCGGACCTCTACGAGCAGAACGTGCCGACGAAGCTGGCCTCCGGCGACCGCCCCGACCTGATGTTCTGGCAGCCGTCCATCTCCACCCTGCCGTTCATACAGCCGAAGCAGAACCTCCTGACCCTGGACGGGGAGCCGTGGGAGGCCGAGCTCGGCGGGACCGAGAAGTCGCTCGGCATGATCGACGGCAAGCGGTACGCGGCGATCGTCACCAGCCCCGCCATGCTCGGCGTCTACTACAACAAGGACGTCTTCAAGCAGGCGGGCATCGCCGAGAAGGACTTCCCCGCGTCCTACGACGAGCTGCTCGCCCTCGGCCGCAAGGTCGTCGACAAGTCCGACGCCGCCGCCTTCTACGAGGCCGGCGGCGACAAGTGGCCGCTCCAGTGGCAGATGCAGCTCCAGCTCACCGACCTCGACCAGCAGTGGTGGGCCGATCTGAACACGGGCAAGAAGAAATGGACCGACCCGGTCGTCGTCGGCGCGATCAAGAAGTACAAGGAGAAGCTGCTCGACGCCGGGCTCGCCCAGAAGAACTACCGGACGGGCACGTTCACCGGGCAGGCCGACGCGTTGTGGAAGGGCGAGGCCGGCATGGTTCTCAACGTCACGTCCTTCCAGAGCCAGTTGCAGGCCAAGTACTCCACCGCCGAGATCGACAAGAAGATCGGCTGGTTCCCGGTCGCCAACTCCTCGGCCACCGGCCTGTACTCCCCCGACCAGACCAACGGTGTCGTCGCCTTCAAGACGGGAGACGAGAAGCGGCAGAACGCGGCCCGGCAGTTCCTCGCCTTCTGGCTCGGGCCGGACTACCCGGACTACATCAAGGCGATGAAGATCCCGTCCGTGCAGCCGGCCGTGCCCACCCCCGGCGGACTGCCCGAGACGTCCAAGGCCCAGGTGGCGGCGCTGCCGAAGGCCATCGGCGTCTTCCAGGCCAAGGCGATCGTCGCCCCGGACACCCACCTCTACCTGGCCGACATGATCTTCGGCAAGAAGAGCCCGAAGCAGGTCGCGCAGGCGATCCAGGACCAGTTCGCGCAGGTGGCCAAGGCCCAGGGCGCCCCCGGGTTCTGACCATGGCGGACACGGTCGTACGTACCAAGCCCGCGCCGGTCAGGGGCGCGCCGAAGAAGGTGGGGCGGCTGCCACGCGCGGCCGTGCACCACCCCTGGTGGTTCGCGCTGCCCGCGATCGTCGTCTTCGCGGGCTTCTTCCTGGTACCGAACCTGCTCAACTTCTACTACCCGTTCACCAATTGGTCCTCGTACCACGCGGACATCGCCTTCACGGGCCTGGACAACTTCAGGACCATCGCCGAGGACGGCTCGCTGCTGCGTGCCATCCGGACGACCCTGGCGTACGCGCTGCTGGCGGCGCTGTTCCAGAACGGTTTCGGGCTGGTGCTGGCACTGCTGCTGGAGGACGACAGCCGCTTCAACCGGTTCTTCCGTGCCGTCTTCTTTCTGCCGGTGCTGATCTCGGCGCTCGCGACCGGCTACGTGTTCCAGGCGCTGCTGGACCAGGACGGGGCCGTCAACTCCCTGCTGGGCACGGACATCCCCTGGCTGGGTTCCACGACCTGGACGCTGGCGATCGTCACCCTCATCCACGGCTGGAAGTGGATGGGCCTGTCGATGCTGATCTATCTGGCCGGGCTCAAGGGCATTCCCGGCGAGATGCTGGAGGCCGCGAAGTGCGACGGGGCGGGGCCCTGGCGCACCTTCTGGTCGGTGCGTTGGCCGATGCTCGCGCCGGCCGTCACCTTCAACGTCACCACGGCGCTGATCGGTTCGATGAACACCTTCGACATCGTGCAGGCCACCACCGGCGGCGGCCCCGCGGCCTCCACGGAGGTCTTCAACATCTACATGTTCCGGATCTTCGGACAAGGCCTGTACGCCCAGGCCTCCGCGATGAGTCTCGTCCTGTTCCTGGTGGTGGTCGCCGTGGCGATTCCGCTGGTCGTCGGGCTCCGTCGAAGGGAGCAGCTGCTGTGACCGCGGTGTGGCGGTACGGCCGCCCCTCCCTCGTCGTACTGCTGGCCGCGCTGGCCGTCGGTGTGCCGCTGTGGCTGGTCGCCGTCACCTCGGCCAAGCCGCAGGCCGAGGCGATCGAGCCGAATCTGGACCTGCCCGGGCACTGGCAGCCCGCGAGCAACTACGCGGACGCGGTCAGCGAGGGGGAGATGCTGCGCGGCTTCCTCAACTCGCTGCTGGTCGTGGTGCCTTCGGTGGTGCTGGTGCTGATCCTGGGCGCGGGCGCCGCCTGGGTCTTCGCCCGCCGCAAGTCGAAGCTGGTCTCGGCGGCGTACGCGCTGTGCATCAGCGGACTGCTGCTGCCGCCGGCCGTCATCACCATCGTGATGGAGCTGCGGCAGCTGGGCCTGGCCAACACCCGCCCCGGCATGATCGCCGTCTACACCGGCATGTATCTGTCGACGTCGATCTTCTTCATGACCGGCTTCATCCGCGCCATCCCCATGGAGCTGGAGGAGGCGGCCCGGATGGACGGGGCGGCTCCGTCACGGATCTTCTGGCGGATCGTCCTGCCGCTGCTGCGGCCGGTGATCGCCACCGCGACGATCATGGTGATGCTCTACGCCTGGAGCGACGTCTTCTACGCGTTCTTCGTCCTCGGCGGCGGAGACAGAGCGACCCTGCCGCTCAACCTCTACCAGGTCGCCAGCGCCCAGCTCTATCTCAACAACTGGCATCTCGTCTTCGCGTACGTCGTGGTGATGAGCCTGCCCATGGTCGCCGTGTTCCTCGTCGGCCAGCGCAAGATCGTGTCCGGAATCACCAGTGGAGCCGTCAAGTGACTGGAGGTCCAGCAGCGTGAGCACCCCCGCCCGCACGAGATCCCGCACCAGAACCGCCCTGATCACAGCACTACTTGGAGCAGCCGCCATGGCAGGCACCCTCCCCGCGGCCGGTCCCGCCGCCGCGGCCGACCCCCAGCGCCTCACCGTCGACCTCAACGCCTCCGAGGGGCCGGTGATGCTGGGCGCCAACGGCTCCCTGTACGGGCTCAGCGACGACGGCGTGCCCAGCGACGCCGCGATGGCGCCCTTGAAGATCACCAGCGTCTCGCAGAAGCCGGAGGGCGGCGCCCAGCACCCCAACGGCGACGCGCTCACCGTCTCCAAGTCGTTCTTCCGCAACGGCGGCGGCGAGATCAACGTGATGATGCAGGACATCTACGCCAAGTGGCCGTACGAGGACCTCGGCATCGACGACTACCTTCCCAAGGTCGACAAGATCGTCAAGGAGGTCTCGGCCGACCCGAACAGCGACCGTTTCGTCTACATCCCGTTCAACGAGCCCGACCAGATCTGGTACAAGCTCGACGTCCAGGACCAGACCCAGTACGAGAAGAACCGTGACCGGTTCTTCAAGGACTGGAAGACGGTGTACCAGCGGATCCGCGCGATCGACCCGGACGCGCGCATCGCCGGACCCAATGAAGCGGCCTACCACACACGTCTGTTGAAGGACTTCCTCGTGTTCGCCAAGCGGGAGAACGTGCTGCCCCAGGTGATGACCTGGCACGAGCTCGGCTCGGGATCTCTCCGCGACTTCCAGGCGCACTACGACGACTACCGTGCGCTGGAGCGCGAGGCGGGCATCGCCCCGCTGAAGATCAACATCGATGAGTACGCCAACCGCCGCGATCTGTCCGTGCCCGGGCAGCTCGTGCAGTGGGTGTCCATGTTCGAGCGCAACAAGGTGTACGCCAACATGGCCTACTGGGACGCCGCCGGCAATCTCAGCGGCCATGTGGTGCGCTCGAACATCCCCAACGGCGGCTGGTGGCTGTTCCGCTGGTACGCGGGCATGACCGGGAACACCGTGAAGGTGACGCCGCCGCAGCCGAACACGATCGACACGCTGCAGGGCCTCGCCTCCCTCGACGCCTCCCGCCGCCAGGCGCAGGTGCTGCTCGGCGGTTCCGCCGCCGACTCGGACGTGGTCGTGCGGAACGTCCCGCGGTCGCTGTTCGGCCGTACGGTCACCGCGACGGTCGCCGAGGCCGCCTGGTCCGGTTACGAGGGGCAGCACGCGGCTCCGCAGGTCCTGGCGCGCACCAAGGTGAAGGTGGCGGACGACGGTTCGGTGACGGTTCCGCTGCGCGGACTGCACAAGATGTCGGCGTACCGGATCGTCCTCACCCCCGGCGGCTCGGGCACCCCGTCCGCCGCCTCCGTCCCGTGGTCGGCGTCGTACGAGGCCGAGGAGGCGGCCATCACCGACGGCAAGGTGTACACGCAGGGCACCGTGCAGAACGCCAACGGCTACGCGGCCTCCGGCACCAAGGACGTCGGCTCCCTCAACCAGCCCGGCAGCAAGGTCGCCTTCACGGTGACGGTGCCGAAGGACGGCACGTACGACCTGGCGATCCTGTACGGCAACCAGTCCGGCGGCCCCGCCACGCAGAAGCTGATCGTCGACGGCGGCGACCCGGTGACGGTCGGCTACCCCTCCACCGAGAACTGGACGTACCGCGCCAAGAAGGAAGTCGGCGTGCAACTGAAGGCGGGCACACACCAGTTGGTCCTGTCCAAGGGCGACGCCGAGGTCACCCTCGACCGGATCGACCTGACCACACGGACGGGCGCGGCCTCCGCGTCGTACGAGGCCACCCTGGCGGACATCGGCGGCAAGCCGTCGTACGACTACTCGTCCTCGGCCGGGACGGGCACGGGCGCCCTGGTGCTGCGCTCGGGCGACAAGGCGGTGTTCGACGTCTACGCCCCGCGTGACGGCTACTACACGGTGGTGCCGCGGGCCTCGGCGGCGGTGAAGCTCGCGCTGCACGGCGAGACGGTCACGGCCGCGCCCGGCCGGCCGCTGCGGCTGTACCTGGTCGCGGGCAACAACCGGATCGCGATGACGTCGGGCCACGCCGCCGTGCGCTCCCTCGACGTCTCCGGCGACGGCTCGGCCTCCGGCACGCTCTCCTACGAGGGCGCCTCGGCGGTGCTCGCGGGCGGCGCCGAGCTCGTCGACTCCCCGCACGCGTCCGCCGGCTCGTACATCGGCCGGCTGGGCAACAGCGCGTCCAGCACCGCCGAGTTCACGGTGAACGCGCCCCGGTCCGGCCGCCATGTGCTGGTCGTCCACTACGCGCACAACGACCGCAGGGACAACGGCCACGCCTACAACACGGACATCATGTCCCGTACGGCGGACCTCACGGTCGGAACCGCGGCTCCGGTGAAGGTCACCTTCAAGAACACCTGGAGCTTCGACGACTACTGGACGGTCGGCGTCCCGGTCGATCTGAAGAAGGGTGCCAACAAGGTGACGTTCGGCAACACGAGCGCCTGGGCGCCGAACATCGACCGGATCGAGCTCGGCCGGGTCGTGGGCTGAGCCGTGCGGTGACGGGTGCCGGTTGCGGAGTTGCGGAGGGGGTGTTCTCCTTCGCAACCGGCACCGCCGTGTCTGGGGCGGACCTCACTCGTACCAGCAGGCGGCCCGGATCCCTTCGTTCGGGCCGATCCACCACACTTCCATGCTGCCCGGGATCTGGGACACCGGCGCATCCCCTATGCTTCTACATTCCTGTAGAAATTCTTGCGGAACGTCAGTACACGCATGTGAAGGAGTGGACGCCACCATGGTGTTCAAACGACTGCTCGGCGCGATCGGCGTGGGCGGCCCCACCGTCGATACGGTCCTCGACCCGGCTCCCGTCCGGCCCGGCGGCACGCTCACCGGCCAGGTTCAACTCGTCGGCGGCAAAGCCGACTTCGACATCGAGGGCATCACCCTGGAGCTGGTGGCCCGGATCGAGGCCGAGCACGAGGGCGGTGAGAGCGAGGGGGTCGTCGCCTTCGACCGATTCACCGTCGGCGGCGGCTTCCGGCTCGCCGAGGGCGAGCAGCGCGGTGTGCCGTTCAGCGTGACGCTGCCGTGGGAGACGCCGGCGACCCAGTTGCACGGGGAGAGCCTGGGCGTCGTACTCGGCGTGCGTACCGAGTTGTCGGTGGCGGGTGCGAAGGACAAGGGCGATCTGGATCAGTTGGTCGTCGCGCCGCTGCCGGTGCAGGAGGCCGTGCTCGAAGCGCTGGGCGGGCTCGGGTTCGGGTTCAAGTCGGCGGATCTCGAGTACGGGCGCATCGGCGGAACCGGCCAGCAGCTGCCGTTCTACCAGGAGATCGAGCTCGTCCCGGCACCCCGGTACGCGCAGCAGGTCAATGAGATCGAGCTGACGTTCCTGGCGAACCCGGGCGGCATGGAGGTCGTACTGGAGGCGGACAAGCGCGGCGGCTTCCTGTCGTCCGGCCACGACGCGCTCACCCGCTTCAACGTCTCCCACGAAGGTGTCGAGCAGCAGGACTGGCCCGCGATCGTCGACGGCTGGATCCGGCAACTCGTCGAACACCGGGCGTCGTACGGCTCCCCCGTCGGTTCCTTCGGCCCGGTGGGCCACGGACACGACGGCCACCGCTCCGGCCCCGGCATGGGAACCGCCGTCGCCGCGGGCGCGGCCGGACTCGCCGCCGGGGTCGTCGGCGGCATGGTCGCGGGCGAAGTCGTCGACGAGGTCGGGGACTTCTTCGAGGGCGAGGAGGAAGAGGAGGGCTGAGGCCGGGCGGCCCGGTATCCGCGCAGGCAGCGGTGCCGGGGCGCTGCGTCCCGGGGCCGGGGTCCGGCGGGCAGTGGTCAAGGGCCCTGGCCTGGGCACCGGTCCAGGCCAACCGGCCGGGGCCGGTGACGCCGATCCGAGGCCGGGCGGCCGGTACCCGCACAGGGAAGCGGCGCCCCGGGCCGCTGATCCCCAGGCGGAGGACCGGCGGCAAGCCACCGCGCGGCACCCGGGCCTCTGCACCCCGAGGCAAAGGCCCAGCGGCAAACCACCCAGGCCGACGCCCACCCCGGGCACTGGCCCAGGACGCCCGCCGAGGCCGATAAGGCCGAGCCAGCGCCCACGAAGACCACG
>NZ_JBSHKH010000018.1:27212-88658 GCF_053643595.1 Streptomyces sp. NPDC055506
ACCCAGGCCGACGCCCACCCCGGGCACTAGCCCAGGACGCCCGCCGAGGCCGATAAGGCCGAGCCAGCGCCCACGAAGACCACGGCACCCGAGCCGCTACACCCCGAGACGACAGCCCAACCGCAAACCACCCAGGCCGACGCCCACCCCGGGCACTAGCCCAGGACGCCCGCCGAGGCCGATAAGGCCGAGCCAGCGCCCACGAAGACCACGGCACCCGAGCCGCTACACCCCGAAGCGAAGGCCCAGCGGCAGACCTCCCCGGCCGGCGCCCGCCCCGGGCACTGGTCAGGGTCCTGGCCTGGGGCGCTATCCCCGGACACTGGTCCAGGACGCCCGCCCGGGGCCGGTGACGCCCGGCTGAGGCGGGGCGGCCGGTACCCACACAGGGAAGCGGCGCCCCGGGCCGCTGCATCCCCAGGCGGGGCCCGGCGGCAGGCCAGCCGAACCGGCGCCCGCCCCGAGACGGGTCCAGGACGCTGCCCCGGGGCTCTGGCCCTGGGGCAGCAGCCCGGGGCGCGGGGCCCCGAGCTGCCGGTCCGGGGCGTGATCGGCCCGCAGCCGCGGGTCTCACAAAGGCGTCGCCGCGTGCAGGATGAGGACCATCGTGACGGCCGAGTTCGCGGAGGACATCGCCGATACGGCCGTTCCCGCGGCCGCGCCCCAGGCCGCGAGTCCGACCGAGGTGAACACCGAGGGCCAGGTGCGGACGGCGGGGGCGGGGCCGAGCAGGGCCGCCACCCGGCGGGGGACCGGGCCGGGGGCGGCCAGACCGGCGAGTGTGGGGGCCGGGGTGCCCCGGGAGACGAGCGCGGCCGTGCCGATCGCGCGTGCCACCGTGCGGCGGCTGCCGATCGCCCGGGCCGCCTCCTCGTCGGCCCACCGCTCGGCCGTATAGGCCACGGCCGTTCGCAGCGGCCGCAGGAAGGGGTTGGCCCGGGCGGCGAGCTGCACGGCGAGCAGGAACCGGTCGTGCCGGGCGGCGAGGTGGGCCCGCTCATGGGCGAACAGGGCCCGACGCTCGGCCGACCGCAGTTGGTCCAGCAACCCGGTGGTCACCACGACTCGCCCCGCGCGCGGGCCACGGGCAGGAGCACCACCGCTCCGGCCTCCGGGCAGCGCGTACGCATACGGCGCGGCGTCCGGCAGTACGGCCACCTCCGTGTTCGGCAGCCCGGCAAGGGCGCGGTGGGCACGGCGGCGTACCCGGGCATGCCGCCACAGGGTCCGGCCGCAGGCGACGACCACCGCGCACAGCGCGGGAATCGCGGCCTTGCCGACGACCTCGTCGTACGGCACCGCCGCCCGCACCTCGGGGTCCGACCAGCCGTCGGGCAGCGGGTTGCCGGGGAGCTGGGCGGTGCCGACCACCATCACCAGGCCCAGGCACACGGTGCTGCACAGCGCCAGCACCGCCGCCATCGCGGTCAGCAGCCGGGTCGCGGTGCGCGGATGCAGATGCTGTTCGGCCAGGCGCGCGACCGGCCATGCCGTGAGCGGCAGCACCAGTGGCATAAAGACGAAGACCCCCATGAGGCTTCAGTCTTCCCCCTCGCCATGGGCCTGATCCAGCAGGTCGCGCAGCAGCCGTTCGTCGTCCGGACCGAGGCCGGTGAGGAAACTGGCCAGCACGGCCTCGCGGTCGCTCTCGGCATCCAGCACCTTGCGCATCTTCCGCGCGGCCAGGCCCGCCTGGTCCGAGGCGGGCGTCCAGACGAAGGACCGGCCGACCCGCTCCCGGGTGACCGCGCTCTTGCCCAGCAGCCGGGTCAGGATCGTGATCACCGTCGTGTACGCGAGGTCACCGCCGAGGCGTTCCTGCACCCAGCCGGCCGTCGCCGCACCGTCCGCTTCCCGCAGCGCCTCCAGCACCAGCGCCTCCAGCTCGCCCTGCCCCCGCCGGGGACGCTGCCGGGGATCCGTCACCGCCCTGCCTCCCTTCCACCGCCCTGCGTTGCCCGTGGGCACATCGTATAGATGCGCGGGAGCACACCCCTCCTCTTCTACAGTGTTGTAGATTTTAGTCAGGTTCGCTTCCCGGACCCGGAACGCACACGTCAAGAAGGAGTACCCCGTGGGAGTTTCCCTGTCCAAGGGCGGCAACGTCTCGCTCAGCAAGGAGGCCCCTGGTCTCACGGCCGTCCTGGTCGGCCTGGGCTGGGACGTCCGCACGACCACCGGCACGGACTACGATCTGGACGCCTCCGCCCTGCTCCTCGATGCCTCCGGCAAGGTCCCCTCCGACCAGCACTTCGTCTTCTACAACAACCTGAAGAGCCCGGACGGCTCGGTCGAGCACACCGGCGACAACCTCACCGGCGAGGGCGAGGGCGACGACGAGACCGTCAAGGTGAACCTCGCCGCCGTGCCCGCCGAGATCGACAAGATCGTGTTCCCGGTCTCCATCCACGACGCCGAGAACCGCGGCCAGAGCTTCGGACAGGTCCGCAACGCGTTCATCCGGGTCGTCAACCAGGCCGGCGGCCAGGAGATCGCCCGCTACGACCTGTCCGAGGACGCCTCCACCGAGACGGCGATGGTGTTCGGCGAGCTCTACCGGCACGGCGAGGAATGGAAGTTCCGTGCCGTCGGCCAGGGGTACGCCTCCGGACTGGCCGGTATCGCCTCCGACTTCGGCGTCAGCGTCTGACACGGACCGACCGCACCGCCGGGCCCGCCGACGCACGGCAGGCCCGGCGGCCTCCTCAGCAACCGACCGGGAGACCACGTGGCCGAATCGTCCCGCCTCCGCCCCGAGGACCGCGCGGACTTCGAAGCGGTACTGCACCTGGCGCTGACCACCGCGGACATCCGCGGTGCCCTCGGTGCCGACCCGACCGGCCGGGCGGCCGCGCGCCTGCGCGCCCACGCACTGGCCCACGCCGACGACCTCGCGGCGGCGGCCGGCGAGCCGTACCGCGCCTATCTCGCCGCACGGAGGGCGGCCCGGCACGAGGCGTCCTCCGAAGGGCGGGGCGCCGGCAGTCTGCTGCCCGCCCTCGCGGTGCTCACGCCCCTCGTGGCGGCCACGTCCGCCGGGGTCCTGCTCCTGCTCGGCGGACTGCTCCAAGTGGCCGACGCCCCGGGTCCGTTGCCCAGATCGCTCCTGGCGGCCGGCTGGACCCTGGCGTTCGTGGCGGCCGTGACCGGCCTCCTCGCCCTGGCCGCGCTGCTGCGCACGGCCCTGGGACGACGCGGAGCAGCTACGGCCGGCCGTGTGGAGCACGCCCGGCTGGCCTGGCGGCAGGCGCTGCTCGACCTCGGCCTGCTGCCCCACCTGCGCGGGCAGCTGGCCCCGCGACCCGAGGCGGCGATGACGCCGGCCTCCCCGCCCGATACGCTCGCGCCGTGCCCGGCCCGGGCGGGAAAGGACAGGACACCATGTTCGGACTGAGCGAGATCGCGATCATCCTCCTCGTCGTCATAGCCGTGATCGGAGCGAAGAAGCTCCCCGAACTCGCCCGCTCGGCCGGCAAGTCGGCCCGCATCCTCAAGGCCGAGGCACGCGCCGCGAAGGACCAGGAGGCCGGGCCGGGCACCGCGCCGCGGGTGGTCCAGGGCGAGGTCGTCCCGCCGGGCGGCACCGGCGCGACTCCGCCCGGGGCGCGAGCGGCGGGCGCCCCGGACCATCCCTGATCCGTCCCCTGATCCGTCCCGGGGCTACAGCGTGCGCTCCAGGCGGTCCGCCACCAGCTTGACGAAACGGGCGGGGTCCTTGGGCTGGCCGCCCTCGGCGAGCACCGCCAGCGTGTGCAGCAGCTCGGCGGACTCGACGAGGCCCGAGCGGTCCTCGCGCTCCTTGTACGCCTGGTTCAGGCCCTTCACCAGCGGATGACCGGGGTTGAGCTCGAGGATCCGCTGGGCGCGCGGCACCTCCTGGCCCATCGCCCGGTACATGTTCTCCAGGGCCGGGGTCAGATCGTGCGCGTCCGAGACGACACAGGCGGGAGAGACGGTGAGCCGCGCCGACAGGCGCACCTCCTTGATGTCCTCGCCCAGCTGCTCCCGCATCCAGCCGAGCAGCCCGGCGTGGTCCTCGGCCTGCTTCTCCCGCTCCTCGTCGGCCTTCTCGTCCCCCTGGGCGTCCAGGTCGATCTCGCCCTTGGCGACGGACCGCAGCCGCTTGCCCTCGTACTCGCCCACGGCGTCCACCCACACCTCGTCGACGGCGTCGGTGAGCAGCAGGACCTCGATGCCCTTGTCGCGGAACGCCTCCATGTGCGGGGAGTTCTCGATGCTCTGCCGGGACTCGCCGGTGAGGTAGTAGATGTCCTCCTGGCCGTCCTTCATCCGCTCCGCGTACTGCGCCAGCGTGGTCGGCTCGTCGTCGGCGTGCGTGGTCGCGAACGAGGAGACGGCGAGGATGGCGTCCCGGTTCTCGGAGTCGGTGACCAGGCCCTCCTTGAGGACGGTGCCGAACTCACGCCAGAAGGTGGCGTAGCGGTCGGCGTCCTTGGTCATGAACTCCTTGACCGTGGACAGGACCTTCTTGGTCAGCCGGCGCTGCATCATCCGGATGTGCCGGTCCTGCTGGAGAATCTCGCGGGAGACGTTGAGCGAGAGGTCCGCCGCGTCGACGACGCCCTTGACGAAGCGCAGGTACGGCGGCAGCAGCTCCTCGCAGTCGTCCATGATGAAGACGCGCTTCACATAGAGCTGGATGCCGCGCTTGAAGTCCCGCGTGAACAGGTCGTGCGGGGCGTGCGCGGGGACGAAGAGCAGGGCCTGGTACTCGAAGGTGCCCTCCGCCTGCAGCCGGATCGTCTCCAGCGGCTCGCGCCAGTCGTGGCTGATGTGCTTGTACAGCTCGTGGTACTCGTCGTCGGAGACCTCGTCGCGCGAGCGCGCCCACAGGGCCTTCATGGAGTTCAGCGTCTCGGGCTCGGGCGCGCTGTCGCCGTCGTCGTCGGAGGAAGCGGCCTCCGGGGCCATCCGGATCGGCCAGGTGATGAAGTCCGAGTACCGCTTGACGATGTCCTTGATCTGCCACGGCGAGGTGTAGTCGTGGAGCTGGTTCTCGGGGTCGGCGGGCTTGAGGTGGAGCGTGACGGAGGTGCCCTGCGGCGCGTCGTCGACCTTCTCCAGCGTGTACGTGGCCTCACCGCGCGACGTCCAGCGGGTCCCCTGGCTCTCGCCGGCGCGCCGGGTCACCAGTGTCACCTCGTCCGCCGCCATGAAGCCGGAGTAGAAGCCGACCCCGAACTGGCCGATGAGCCCCTCGGCCCCGGCCGCGTCCTTGGCCTCCTTCAGATCCCGCAGGAACGTGGCGGTGCCCGAGTTGGCGATGGTGCCGATGAGCTGCCCGACCTCGTCGTACGACATCCCGATGCCGTTGTCCCGCACCGTGAGGGTACGGGCCTCCTTGTCGACGTCGATCCGGATGTGCAGATCCGACACGTCGGCGTCGAGCGAGTCGTCCCGCAGCTTCTCCAGACGCAGCTTGTCGAGCGCGTCCGAAGCGTTGGAGACGAGCTCCCGAAGGAAGACATCCTTGTTCGAGTAGACCGAGTGGATCATCAGCTGGAGCAGCTGACGGGCCTCTACCTGGAACTCAAACGTTTCGGTCGTCATGGTTCGCGTATACCTCACAGGTCCCACAGTCGCCTGAAATCGTGGCAGCAACTGTAAAACACCAAGTCAGGCCGCAGACCCGGAAGTCAGACGAGATGGGCGAACACCACCAGGTTCTCGGTGTAGTCCCGGGCCTTTCGGTCGTAGGTACCCGCGCAGGTGATGAGCCGGACCTGGGCGTCGGCCGTGTCGCCGTAGACGCGCTCGCTGGGGAAGCCGTCCTTCTCGAAGGACTCCGTTCCGTCGACCGCGAAGGTCGCCCGGCGGCCGTCGGCTCGCACCACATGGAACCGGTCGCCCTTCCGCAGCTCCCCCAGCCGGGCGAACACGGCCAGGGACGTCGCGGTGTCCACGTGCCCGGCGATGATCGAGGTGCCGGTCTCTCCGGGCGAGTGGCCCTTGGCGTACCAGCCGACGAGGTTGGTCTCGTCGGGCGGCGGGGGTGCGAGCCGGCCCGAACGGTCGAGGGCGAGGCCGGTGAAGGGAGCGTCGACCGCGATCTTGGGGATGAGGAGGCGGACCGGCCGGGACCGGGGCAGATGCGGGCGGGCCTTGGACGATCCGGACCGGTAGGGTCCCGCGGACGTGGACGGCGCGGCCGCCGACTCGGCCGGCGGGGCGTGCGGGCCCGCGGTGTCGGACGACTCGTCGCCGCCACCGACCAGGCACAGGGTCAGGACCAGGGCGGCCACCGCCCAGAAGGCCGTCACGGCGGTGCGGAATCGCCGCTTCGACTTCTGCGGCTCGGGGCCTGGGCCGACAGGGATAGGGGGGCTGGCTGCCATCGGGGACCACCTCATTCGGGCACGGCAGCGCATCGGGCAGGGCAGCGGGCACGACACGCGTGGACGACGAGCCGGGCCGCCGCGACGCGAGGGGCACGTGCGGCGGCCACGGCGGCTATGTGGTCAGGCATCGGTCATGCCGTGCCCCGCGAGCCCCTCTGGCGTCGCAGCGCGTACACGCCGGTGCCGGCCACCGCGAGCACGGCGAGACCGCCGGCGGTGACAGCCGGCCCGGCCAGTGCGCCACCACCGGTGTGGACACCGCCGCGCGGCTTGTCGTGCTTGCCGTGCTCGTCGTGCCGGCCGTTCTCGTCGTGCTTGTCGTGGTCGTCGTGCCTGCCGTTCTCGTCGTGCTTGTCGTCCCAGTCCTTGTCGCGCTTGTCCCCGTAGGGGTCGTCGTGCTTGTCGCCCCAGGGGTCCTCGCCGCGCTCGCCGTCCTTGAAGGTGTCCGGGTCGTGCTTGGGGTTGTCCCAGTCGTCGTCGGCGTTCACGGCGGCCAGCGCTCCGCCACCCGTGTGTACCCCGCCGCGCGGCTTGTGGTCCTTGCCGTCTCTGTGGTGCTCCTTGCTGCTAGAAGTGGTGTCGTGGTCCCGGTCACCCATGGCCTCGGCACAGGCGGTGGGTGCGGCGATCGCGAGGGCCGCCGTGGCGGTCGCCGTCGCGAGCAGAATGCGGGCAGAGCGCATCGGTAGTCCTTCCGTCGCGGGCCGGGCAGCTGACGCCACGCCAGCTCAGGAGACCCGGCCTCGACGTGAACCACCGTCAGTCATGCCGGGCCGTCCCACCATCCAGGACGTTCACACGGGTTACGACCGCACTCTGACGGCGGCATTCTCATGGCCGTGGTCCGTCTCTTCCGGATGGGCCCGGCCGCCGTCGCACGCCCGGCACGGCGGCCACACCGCTCACCGTGGCGCTATCGCCTCCAGGAGCTCTGACGCCCGAGGCGACTCGGGTCCGGGTCGACCAGCTGGGCCGACATGCCGACCATGACCAGGCCTGCCGCGATGAGCAGCCCCTGGGCCAGGGCGATGCCGGAGCCCAGGGCGGCCACGCCGAGCGCCAGTCCCCACCAGGCTCCGGTACGCCGGTACTCCCGGGGCCGGGCCGGGCGGCCGGATCGCAGGGCCCGGGCGAATCTGGGGTCCTCCCGCTCGAGTCGCGCTTCGAGGTCGACGAGACGTTCGTCTCCGGACTGGGGCACGGCTTCTCCTTCCCGGAACCCGACAGCGCTTCGAGGCAGGGCACAGCACGGCCGAGGCCATGGCAGGTCCTGGGGTGTCGGGGCACGTGGCGGTACGGAGGGAGACAGCCCGCCGACTGCGCGGCGCGGCCGGTCTCACCAGGGCTTCAGCTTCTCCCCCCTCCAGCGGCTTCCGCCATCAGGCCCCACCCTCATCCTTCCCGGTGCCCGCACTGTACGAACGCCGTGCCGGGAGGCCGGTGTTCGCCCCGAGGATGGGTGGTGGCACGGATGGCGGCGGGGCGGGGCAGCGCACACGCTGGAGGGATGACGGAGGCGGACAGGTCGGTGGAGGCGGTACGCGGTGCCCTTGTTCTGGCGGATCTTCCTGCTGAACGCCCTGGTGCTGATCACGGCGACCGCGTTGCTGCTGGGGCCCGTGACCGTCTCCACGCCGGTGCTGCTGACCGAGGCCGCGGTGCTGACGGTGGGGCTGGCCGCGATGCTCGTCGCCAACGCGCTGCTGCTGCGGGTCGGGCTCGCCCCGCTCCAGCGTCTGACGCGCGCCATGACGACGACCGACCTGCTGCGTCCGGGGCGGCGTCCCGCGGTCGGCGGGCAGGCGGAGGTCGCCGAGCTGATCACGACCTTCAACACGATGCTCGACCGGCTGGAGGACGAGCGGGCCACGAGCAGCGCCCGGGTCCTGTCCGCCCAGGAGGCCGAGCGGCGCCGTATCGCCCAGGAACTGCACGACGAGGTGGGGCAGACCCTCACGGCCGTTCTGCTCGAACTCGAGCGGGTGGCCGGTCATGCCCCGCCCGGCCTGCTGGAGGAGCTGCGTCAGGTGCAGGAGACCACCCGGGCCGGTCTGGACGAGATCCGTCGTATCGCCCGCCGGCTGCGCCCCGGTGTGCTGGACGAACTCGGTCTGGCGAGTGCGCTGAAGTCCCTCGCCACCGACTTCGGCGGGCCGTGTCTGTCCGTACGGCACCGTCTGGACGCGGATCTGCCGCCGCTGGGCCCGGAGGCCGAGCTCGTCCTCTACCGGGTGGCGCAGGAGGGGCTCACCAATGTCGTCCGGCACGCGCACGCCCGGCACGCAGAGCTCGCCCTGCGGCGGACCGCCACGGGCGTGCGGCTGTGCGTCCGTGACGACGGACGGGGCACCGGCGACGCGCCGGAGGGGGCGGGCATTCGCGGCATGCGGGAACGTGCCCTGCTCGTCGGCGCCGACCTCAGCCTGGGCCCCGGCCCGGAGAAGGGCACCGAAGTACGCCTGACCGTCCCCGTGCCCGTACGCGCCCCCGACCGGAACGGCTGACCATGACCGACTCCCCCACACGCATCCTGCTCGCCGACGACCACGCCCTGGTGCGGCGGGGTGTCCGGCTGATCCTGGACGCCGAGCCCGATCTCACCGTGGTCGCCGAGGCGGACGACGGTGCCGAGGCCGTCGCCCGGGCCCGCGAGCACCGGCCCGATCTGGCCGTCCTCGACATCGCCATGCCCCGGCTGACGGGGCTCCAGGCCGCCCGGGAGCTGTCCCGGACCTGTCCCGAGACGCGGATCCTCATCCTGACCATGTACGACAACGAGCAGTTCTTCTTCGAGGCGCTCGGTGCCGGTGCCTCGGGCTATGTGCTGAAGTCCGTCGCGGACCGCGATCTGGTCGAGGCGTGCCGGGCCACCATGCGGGGCGAGCCCTTCCTGTATCCCGGTGCCGTCGACGCGCTCGTCCGCGACTACCTCGACCGCGCCCGGGAGGGCGGCACACCGCCCTCCCGGGCCATCACCGACCGTGAGGAGGAGATCCTCAAGCTCGTCGCCGAGGGCCACACCTCGCAGCAGATCGCCGAGCTCCTGGTCATCAGCCCCAAGACGGTGGAGCGTCACCGCGCCAACCTGCTCCAGAAGCTCGGCCTGAAGGACCGTCTGGAGCTGACGCGCTATGCCATCCGTGTCGGGCTGATCGAGCCCTGAGGCCCGGCCCCGAGGCCGAGACGGGCTAGCGCTCGGCCTCGGCTGGCTGGGGAGCGGACGGTACGGGGTCCGCTTGGGGCTCGATGTCGTACGTCGGTGCCGTGCGGCCCGGCAGGAGGTCCTGGGCGGACCGGAGCGCGCGGGCGAGCAGGGCGGAGCGGCCGGCGGCGATGGGGCCGAGGACCGCGAGGACGAGGACGTATCCGGCGATGAACGGGGCGAGGCGTTCGTCGAGTCCGGCGCTGGCGGCCATGGCGGCCAGGATCAGCGCGAACTCCCCGCGGGCGACGAGCGTGGTGGCGATCTCGGCGGCGGGCTCGGCGCCGTAGCCGTACACGCGGGCGACGAGGAGTCCGGCGATGATGTTCATGACGACGGTCAGCGCGGCGGCCGCGGCGACCGGGCCGACGACGGACAGGATGTCGCCGGGGTCGATGGAGAGACCGAAGGCGAAGAAGAAGATCGCCGCGAAGGCGTCGCGCAGCGGATGCACCAGTTCCCGGATGCGCGGGCCGGAGGAGGTGCCGGCCAGGATCAGTCCGACCATGAACGCGCCGATGGCGTCGGCGACTCCGAGGACCTCGGCGACCCCCGCCACGAGGACGGCCGCGCCGAGGAAGGTGATGACGAGCAGTTCGCTGTCACGGGTCGCGATCAGGCGCCCGGCGAGCTTCGTGCCGTAGCGGGCCGCGGCGGCCAGGACCAGCAGGAAGCCGAAGGCCTTGCCACCCTGGAGGACCATGTCCCCGACGCCCTGGGCGCCGCTGATGACCGGCTGGAGCGCGGCGAGGTACAGCGCGAGGAAGATGTCCTCGACCACGATGACGCCCAGGATGAGACGGGTCTCCGGGCGGCCGATGCGGCCCAGGTCGATGAGGATCTTGGTGACGATGGCGGACGAGGAGATCCCGAGGACACCGGCGAGCACCAGCGCCTCCCGGACACCCCAGCCCAGGGCGAAGCCGAAGGCCAGACCCGCGCCGACGTTGAGCAGCAGATAGATCCCGCCCGCGGTCAGCAGGCGCCGGCCGCCGCTCTTGAGGTCGTCGAGGTGGAACTCAAGGCCCAGGTAGAACAGCAGCAGCACCAGTCCGAGCGCGGAGAGCATCTCGAAGTCGTGTGCGTCCTCGACGATGACCAGGCCCGGGGTGTGCGGGCCGAGCAGGATGCCCGCGAGCATGAACAGCGGAATCGTCGGGAGCCCGATCCTGCCGCCGAGGCGGGCGAGGAAGGCGGCGGCCAGGAAGGCACCGCCCATGGCGAGGAGGCTGTCAGCGTGTCCCACGGGTCACCGCCTTCGTGGGAGCGCGGTAGGCGGATCGTTTCACCTTGCGGGGATGGATAGGGGCTCCTCCTTCGAAGGGGGGCTCTGAACGGGCAGCGTCTTCCGCCTCTCGGCGCATACCGAGGCCGCGGCCATGACAACCGGCACGAAAGCCTCGGCGACGCTGCCACCCTCACACGCACACCGGCGGCGTCACCATCGGTGCCCGCACCCATCTCCGGGCGGGGACGACACCCATCTCCCCGTCATACGCCCCGGTGCTCGATGCCGAGCAGGCTCGCCGCCGCCCGGAAGTCGGCCGCGTGATGGCCGACCGCGAGGGACCAGTGGTGGCCGACGCCCGTGGCGCTCCAGTCGTCCACCCATTCGCCCGGATCACGGCCGAAGTCGACACGGCTGGTGGTGTTGCCGATCGCCAGCAGCGGTCCGGGGACGACGGTGCCCTCGGAGGTGACGAAGGACAGGCTGCCATCGGCGTCCTGGCCGAGGCCGAGCAGGGTGACGGGCCCGTGCCGGACGTCGAACTCGACGCTCACTCCCCAGCCGCGCTTGCCGTGGTAGACGCCGAGTCCGCGCAAGAGGGGGTCGCGGGCGCTGACGGCGAGGTGGGCGGGTCCGTCGTGGCCCATCTCCACGACGCCGTCCTCGAAGTCGAGGGCCTGGATCTCGGTGAAGGAGCCGCCGGCGCCGACGCTCTGGGAGGCGAGCTGGGCCACGCTGGTGCGCAGTTCGTACTCGCCGGCCGCAGGTACGCCCCGGGCGGTGAGCAGAGAGGCGCCCAGGATCATGCCGGCGCCGAGCCGCTCGTGGAGTTCGCCGTCGAGGCCGCGGTGGTAGTAGGCGAGGGTGTCGAGCCCGAAGTCCTCGACCAGGCGGTCCAGTGCGACCGACACGGTCGCGCCCCAGGCGAAGTCCTCGTCCACCACGCTGTCGTCGAGGGTGAAGACCTGCCGGGCGAGTGCCATGCGCTCCTTCGTCTCCGCCTCTCTCACGCGCTCCACCCGGTGCCGCAGGTCGTCGAACTCCAGCACCTCCACGTGCGAGCCGAACGTCGTGGCCAGCAGCGTCGGATCGGTCTGCACGTCGAGCATGCCGGGGTACACGTGTCCCATCAGGCCGTGCCGGGCGTGCCGGAGCGCGGCGCGGATGTGCGCGGCCCGGATCCACTGCTCGATGCGCCGCCAGGCGGACTCCTGGCGCAGCCATCCCGAGACCGACCGGAACGGGATTCCGGCGCGCCGGAAGACGTTGCCCACCTCGGGGACGGAGCACTGGGCGCAGTAGGCCAGCCAGTCCCCCGTGTCGAAGGTCGCGTGGTCCATCCGCTCGGTCGGCTGAAGGTCGATGACCAGGACGGGCGTGTGCGAGCGCCGCGCGACCGGCAGCACCATCGACGACGTCAGATACGTCGTCAGAAACAGCACGATCAGATCGCAGTCGGCCCGGCGCAGCAGCTCGGCGGCCTCCGCGCCCTCCTGCGCGTCGGAGACGAATCCGGCGTCGGTCACCTCCGCGTCCATCCCCCGGAACCGCTCGGCGACATAAGCGGCCGACTCCTTCAGCTGCGGGAGGAGACCCGGGAACTGCGGCCAGTAGGTGCCCAGTCCGCCGGCGACCAGTCCGATCCGGGTGCGGCGCCGGGCGACCGGCGGGAGCAGCTCGTGCAGGGCGGCGGTCCCTACGGCCTTGCGGGTGCCGTCCGGCCCGGTCTCCGCGGTCGTTGCCATGGTCGAAGCTCCTTGTCAGGTCTGCTGCGGCTCAGGGACTGGGAACGCGCAGGTCCGTTCTGTCGCGCACCGCGCCGGAGGAACGCGGTACCAGGACGCGGATGATGAACACGCCCGCGAACGCCGCCACCGTCATACAGGCGGTGATCGTCCAGAGCAGGACGGCCGGGCTGTAGTCGGCGAGGGCGGGAGTGAAGAAGGCGGCGACGGCGAAGACGCCCCGCGACAGGGCGTAGGTCAGGCCCTGGGTGGTGCCCCGGGTGTCCGCCGGCAGCGTGAGCTGCGACCACACCTTGTAGTTCGCCTCTCCGGCGAAGGGGTGGGAGAACTGGTAGAGGACGAAGAAGACGAGCATGCCGACGAGCGCGCCCGCGGTCAGGGACGCGATGACGAAGGCGAGGATCTGCACGACGCAGGCCACGTGGAACAGCCGGTCGCGCCATGGGGTGTCGGCGACCCGGACGAAGGCGATGGTCAGCAGCACCCCGATCGGGATGAAGGCGAGGTTGATCCCGGTGGCCAGGCTCTGCGAGGCGTCGCTGACGGTGACGAGCAGATAGGTGCCGAACTGGCCGAAGGTGTTGGCCCCGAGGCCCCAAGTGACGTAGAAGACGAAGGTCGCGGTCATCGGCAGCAGAGCGGCGCGCTTCCACAGGTTCTTCAGGGAGATCCCCTCCGGCGCTGCCTCCGGTTCGGTTTCTGGCGGTTCGTCGGAGAGCTTCAGACGGGAGCGGAAGGCCCAGGTGACGAGCGCGGCGACGGCCAGTTGCCCGGTGATGAGCCGGGCCCCGGTCATGCCCGTGGTGGACAGGACGAAGCCGAGGAAGATGGCGACGGCGATGCCCAGCATCCACATGACCTGGGTGAAGGCGACGAGCCTGCCCCGGGCCCAGGAGGGCGCAGCGTCCGAGACCACGGCCAGGGACGTCGGCAGGTCGGCGCCGGCCGCGAGTCCCGCGACGAGGACGCCGATCAGCAGCGTGATGTCGTCCGGGGCCAGCGTGATGACGATCGCGCCGAGGGCGAAGCAGAAGATGTCCCAGTTGTAGACGCGGCGGCGGCCGAAGAGGTCGGCGAGCCGTCCGCCGACCAGGGACCCTACGGCGATGCAGCCGGTGACGATCGCGCTGATCGCGCCGGCCATCCACACGCCCATGTCGTAACTGTCACGGTAGATGGCCAGGTTGACGGAGATGCTGACGATCAGCCCGGCATCGAGATAGGAGGCCATGCCCGACAGGGCGGCGGCCTTCCAGAGCTGTTTCGGGATGGGGCGGGTACCGGCCATGATGCGACTCCGTCGTCTGGTGACATCGCGGTTCCGGGGGCCTGGGTCGCAGTGAATATAGGGCGAGAAAAACGTTGCAACAAGATGTCGCGCGCCGATGTGTGACATGGCGTCGGCATCGTCGCCACCGTGCGGGGTTATGGCGTCACCGTGCCAGGTCCCCTACGGTGAAGGTGGCCTGAAAACGTTTCAGGGGAAGGACCGTGCCCGTGCTCTCCCCCGCACTCCAGCGCCTGTTCGACGACCCGCCCCGCGACTTCGGCCCCACTCCCCTGTGGTGGTGGTCGGGCGCGAAGGTCACCCGTGAGCGCCTCGCCTGGCAGTTGCGGGCGTTCGCGCAGGGCGGTGTCCACAACCTCGTCGTGATCAACCTGGCCCCGGCGGGCCCGACCTTCGGTGCCCGGGCCGACGATCCGGCGTGGTTCGGCGAGGAGTGGTGGGCACGCTTCACCGACGCCTGCGAGATCGCCGGGGAACTGGGCACACGCCTGTGGTTCTACGACCAGATCGGGTTCTCCGGCGCCAATGTGCAGGGCGGTGTGACACGGCGTCATCCCGAGGCGGCCGGCCGCGCGCTGCGCTGCCACGACCTCACCGTCGCCCGGGGCAGGGTCGCCGTCAGTGATGCCGAGACCCCGCTGGCCGCGTACACCCGGCAGGGCAGGCGCCTCGAACTGGCCACGGACGACCCGGGCCCGGTGGGTGTCGCAGCCGCCGACGGAACCGAGGTGCGGCTCGTCACCACCGTCCCCACGGCGTTCGACTACCTCGACCCGCACGCCGTGGGCCTGTTGATGGACACCGTCCACCACGAGTACGACCGCCGCGTGCCCGAGTACCTGGGCACCGTCGTCGCGGGCAGCTTCCAGGACGAACTGCCGGGCACGAACGCGTGGAGCCACCGCTTCGCCGACGAGTTCCGCGCCCGGCGCGGCTACGACCTGCTCGACCACCTGCCGGCCCTGTTCGGGACGAACGCCACCGTGCCGGAGGGAGAGATCCGCGCCGACTACTACGCGGTGCGCGCGGAACTCACCGAGGAGGCCCTGTTCCGGCCGCTCGCCGACTGGCACCGCGAACGCGGCCTGCTGCTCGGCAGCGACCAGAGCCACCCGGCCCGCGCGGGCTACCCGGCGCAGTCGACTCAGATCTACACCGACTACTTCCGGACCCACCGCTGGTACAGCGCCGCCGGGAGCGACCACCACGGTGACGCCAAGGTGCACTCCTCCATGGCCCACCTCTACGGCCACGAGCGGGTGTGGATCGAGGCGTTCCACTCCTCCGGCTGGGGCGGCACGCTGGAGGACACCTACCATTGGCTGCTGCCGTTCCTGCGCAGCGGCGCCAACCTGTACAACCCGCACGCCAGTTACTTCGGCACGGCGGGTGGCTGGTTCGAGTGGGCGCCGCCGTCCACCGACTGGCGCCAGCCCTACTGGAAGCAGTACCCGGCGTTCTCCCGGGCCGTGGCCCGGATCTGCTCGATCATGTCCTGGGGGAGCTACGCGGCCGACGTGGCGGTCCTTCACCCGACGGCGACCATGCAGGCGCTCCTCCCGCTGGACGCGCCGGTCCAGCACTTCGGAGACGGCCGACTGGGCGACGGCCATGCCGACGCCGACGAGACGCAGCGCCACTACCTGGACCTGTGCGGCACGAACAACTGGCTCGCCCCGCACGTCGGCAGCCTGGACCGGCACGGGATCTCCTTCGACGTCGTCGACGACGACTCGGTCCAGCGCGCCAAGGCCACCGACGGCGCCCTGCGCATCAGGGACCTGGCGTACCGGGCGGTGCTGCTGCCCTCGGCGAGCGTGCTGGAGGAGGAAACGGCACGACGGCTGGCCGAACTGCTCGACGCGGGTGGGCGGGTCGTGGTCGTGGGGCGTTCGCCCGCTACGGCCTCGGGCCGGTCCGGTGACGACGCGGTGGTGGCTGCCCTGCTGGCCCATCCACGGCTGGAGCGGGTGCGCGACCCGGAGGCCGGTGCGGTGGCGGTGGCGGATCCGGCCGGGTACGCCACCGGTGAGGTGCCGCTGCTCGTCAGGAGGCAGGGGAAAGAGGCGGTGGCGCTGGTCACGGCGGCCTTCCCGGAGATCGGCGCGCATCCGCTGCGGGCCGGCGCCGCCCCGTCAAGCCTCGCCGTCGGCACGTCGTCCGTCACCGTGCGGGCCGAGGTCGCCGAGGCCGAGGTCTGGAACCCGGCGACCGGCTCCCGCCGTCCCGCGCACGTCACCCCCTCCGAGTCCGCCGACGGCACCGTCTCGACCATCGAGGTGCCGCTGGACGGCGCCCCCGCGGCCCTGGTCGTCTGGCGTGAAGGCCGCCCGGCACCGACGCCGCCGGAACAGGAGTCGCCCGACCGGGTGCTCGACCTCTCGGCCGGCTGGCACGGCCGCCTGATCCCCACCCTGGACAACACCTGGGGCGATCTGGCACTGCCCCCGGGCACGTCCGTCGACGAGCCGCAGCTCTGGACCGTGGAGTGGACCGAGGGCGGGGTGTGGGAGCGGGCCCGGGCCACGTACGGCAACCGGGTCCGCGTCCTGCCCCCGATGCCCGTCGGCCGGGTGCCCGAGCCGCTGGACACGGAAGGCGCCGAGCGCGTCCTGGCGGGCGAGCTGCCCCTCGTACCGCCGGACGCGGGCTGGGACGTCGCCGTGTACTCGTCGAGCCGGGGCATCCCGGACCCGGGCGGACTGCTGGGCCTCAAGGGGCTGGTGAACGAGGAGTTCGTCCGCGTGCCCGTGCCGGTCGGCGCGACGGCCGCGCGGGTCCGGACGATCGTGGAGACCGAGCACCGGGGGCCCGCCGCACTGCAGGTCGGCGCGGAGGCCCGCAAGCGGGTGTGGTGGAACGGCGAGCTGCTGGACCCTGAAGGCGACGGGTACCTGGCATCCGCCCGGATCACGGTGGCCCGTGCCCGGAACGTGCTCGAGTACGAACTGTCCGACGCCCAGAGCCGGCCGTCGACGATCTCGGCGGAGGACGGCACACCGCTGGGCAGCTTCTTCTGCCTCTCCGCGCCGGGCGGGCTCGGGCCGCGTCCGCGGTTCATGCGCCCGCCGGAGGGTGTGCTGCCGGACGGCGGGGTGACGTACCGGGCGCGGCTGCGGGTCCCGGGCGAGGGCGCGCGGGCGGTGCTCGTGGTGGGTGCCGCCTCGGCGGTCACCGTGCTGCTCGACGGGGCCGTCGTGGCGCGGCAGGAGAAGGTGGAGTACTACGAGGCCGACTGGGGCGCCGTGCCGCAGTTCTTCCGCCACGAACCGGCGCTCGGGGCGGGCGAGCACACCCTGGAGGTCGTGTCCGACACTGCCGACGCCCGGGACGCGGTGTTCGTCGACCTGGTGGTCCGGTCCGGGGCCGAGGTGACGGCCCTGGTCAGCGGTTCCGGCTGGGAGGCCCGGACGGGCGGGTGGCGGGGGCGGACCGTCGAGGACGAGCGCAGGCGGGGCGAGTTGCGGCACTGCCACGCGGCGGTACGGCCGCATCCGCTGCCGGACACCGGGTGGCTCACCGGCCGGCCGGTGCTCGCCGGCACGGTATGGCCGTCACGGTCCACGGACGACGTCCACGCGGCCCCGCAGCGCTTCCGGTTCACCGTGCCGGCGGGCACGGTGTCGCTCGATCTGCCGCTGGCGCTTCCGGCGAGCGTGCGCGTCGGGGAGGGTCCCGAGTCGCCCCTGGACGGACCTCGGCTGACACTGCGTCAGCCACTTCCGGTGCCCACGCCGGTCGAGGTGGTCACCGAGCCGACGGCGGTGCTGCGGGGCGGCTCGGCCTGGCGGGGGCCGGTGCGCGTGCGGACCGTACCGGCGCCGCTGCCGCTCGGCGACTGGCGTGAGCTGGGGCTGGGCAGTTGGAGCGGCGGCGTCATGTACGCGCGTGCGCTTCAGGTGCCGCCGGGGCCCGATCCCGTGCTGGATCTCGGACGGGTCCGGGGCAGTGTGGAGGTGTCGGTCGACGGGGAGTTCGCCGGTGAGGCGTTCTGCGCGCCGTACCGTTTCCCGTTGCGCGGTGCCGCGGGGCGTACCGTCCGGGTGGAGGTGACGGTCCGGGGCACGCTGGCGCCCTACCTCGCGGAGGCCACGCCCACCGCCTGGGCGTTCGACTCCCAGTTGTCGTCGGGGCTGCTGGGTCCGGTGACGCTGCGGGTGCCCTCCGAGGTCTAATCGCTGGTGAGCGGCCGGGTGGAGTCGCGCAGGACGAGGCCGGGGGCGAAGACGCGGGTCTCGTGGAGGTGGTCCGCGCGGGCCTCGATCTCGTCGAGCAGCATCTCCACGGCCGCCCGGCCGAGGTCCTCGACCGGCTGCCGGACCGTCGTCAGGGTCGTCGCCCCGAAGCTCGCGACGTCGAGGTCGCCGTAGCCGACCACCTGCACGTCCTCGGGGACGCGCACGCCCCGCTCGGTCAGGCCCCGGCACAGGCCGGCCGCGAGGAAGTCGTTGGTGCAGAAGACCCCGTCGGGCAGATCCTCCAGTTCGCGCGCGATCTGCGTGCCGTAGACGACGGTCATCCGCTCGGCGACGACCTGGTCCAGCCGTGCCTCGCGCCGGCTGCGGACGGCCTGCCGGGCGCCCTGGTAGCGGTCGGCGCACTGGCGTATGCCGCGTTCGCCGTTGACGACGAGGATGTCGCGCGCCCCGCTGTCGAGGAGGTGCTGTACGGCGATACGGCCGCCCGCGATGTCGTCGACGGACGCCGAGCAGCCCTCCCGGTCGGGCATCGCACGGTCGGCCAGGACCAGCGGGATGCCCCGCTCGCGCAGCCGGGCCAGACGCCCCGGGTCGGCGCTGAGCGGCACGACGACCACTCCGACGGCCCGCTGCTCGACGAGCATGCTGAAGTAGCCCTGTTCCCGCTCCGGGGCGTCGCCGCTGTGGCAGAGGACGAGGGAGTAGCCGTGGTCGTAGGCCGCGTCGGCCGCGCCGCGTGCGATGCGCGCGTAGAAGGAGTTGGTCACGTCGGGCAGCACGAGCCCGATGGCGGAGGAGTGGCCGGTGCGCAGGCCCGCCGCTCCGGGGTGGGGGACGTAGTCGAGTTCGGCGACCGCGACGCGGACGCGCTCGGCGGTCCGTGCGGTGACCCGCTCGGGCCGGTTGAGCACGTTCGACACCGTGGACACCGAGACGCCGGCGGCGGCCGCGACGTCCTGGATGCGGGCGGGGCGTGCCGGAATGGCGTCCACCCCCTCGCTGTTGCGGCCGTGCGACCAGGCACGACGGCGGCCTCCTTGAGCGCCGCAAGTATAACGTGACCGGGCGTGGAACGTTTTTCCCGCCCGGTCTCCGTCGTCTCCGAAGCAATCCAAAACGCGGAACGCACCGAGGGCCGGGCCCTGGGTGATCAGGCCGGGAACTCCCGCTTCAGCCAGTCGCCGTCCAGACGGATGTGTTTGATGGTGCGCCGGTGGTGGGTGTAGGCGATGTGGAGGGTGCCGTCCGGTGTCTGGGCGAGGGAGGGGTAGGACAGCTCGCGGTTGAGGCCGTCGCGGGAGTTGTTGGTCAGGCAGTGGCCGTCGCCGGTCTCGAGGTCGTGGCGCAGCGGCCAGGTGCGTCCGCCGTCCGGGGAGAGGGCCAGGGAGAGCGGGGCGCGGGGGGCGCCCCAGAACGCGTCGCCCGTGGGAGCGGCGGTCGCCGAAGGTGTCTCCGCAACTCCCCCGTCGTCGATCTCGTCGTACAGCGAGACCCTGCGGGCGACCGCGTCGGCCGCGCTGCTGTGGTTGTAAACCAGGGCGGGCCTGCCATCGGCCAGCACGGTGTACTGGATCGAGGAGTTGTTGTTCGGCAGGTCCAGGGCGCGCGGTTCGCTCCAGGTCTCGCCGCCGTCGGACGACACGCTGCTGTGCACGGCGTCCGCGCGACGGCTGCGGAAGAGGGCCAGGAGTGAACCGTCCGGCAGCGGGCGGATGTTCATGTGGACGAGGCCGGTGCTGCCCGGGACGGGGCGTTCGCGCCAGTTGCGTCCGCCGTCGTCGCTGATCATGACGGAGCTGGTGTCCCGGTCGCCCGACCAGGAGGTGCCGGGGGTGGCGACACAGCGGAAGACGGGGAGCAACAGCCGCTCGCGGGAGGGCACTTGGACGACCGGTTGGCGTACGAACACGCCGCCCTGCTCGGTGGCCGGGAACAGGACGCGGGCCGGGCCCCAGGTGGCGCCCTCGTCGTGGCTGACGCGCAGCCTGACCTCGGCCGTGTCCTGGTGGCCGGCGCGCTGTGCGGTGTGCAGCAGCCAGAGCTCGCCCGAGGGAGCGGGGAACAGGAGCGGGTTCTGCTCGGAGCGCGTGTCGTCGGCGGAGAGCCGCACGGGGAGGGACCAGGTGTCGGCGTCCTGGGCGAGGCGCGAGAACCACACCGAGATGTCGGCGACGCCTTCCTGGGTGCCCCCGAACCAAACGCAGCCCAGGTCGCCGCCGGGCAGGACGGTGAGGTTGGCGGCGTGGTTCTGCACGGCGGGAGCGGCCAGGTGGGTCTCGGCGCGGCCCGGCTGGCCGGGGTGGGGGCGCAGGGTGCCGTCGGCGCTGGTCATCGGGTTTCGCCCGCCTGACGTGCGGCGGTCAGATGGCCGGCGGCCGCCTGTTCCAGGTGGATGAGATCGCAGGCCACGGTGGCGAAGGTGTAGCCCTGGGCGAGGCGTTTGGCCGCGCCGGCGCCGTCGGGGTTGTGGATGCCGGCGGCGATGCCCGCCGCCTCGGCCGCCTTGCTGATTCGGGCCAGGGCCTGCTCGAACTCCTCCTGAAGGGAGGGGTCGGTGGAGGTGGCTCCGCCGAGGGCGAGGCGTAGGTCGGAGGGGCCGACGTAGATGCCGTCGAGGCCGTCGGTGGCGCAGATCTCTTCGACGTTGGCGAGGCCGTCGGCGGTTTCGATCATGGCGAGGACGGCGGTCTGGGCGTGCGTGTCGGCGGGGTTGGGGCCGATGCGGAGCTGGGCGCGCATGGGTCCGTAGGAGCGGCGTCCCAGCGGTGGGTAGCGGACGGCGGCGACGGCGTCGGCGGCGTCCTGGGCGTTGTCGATCAGGGGGACGATGACGGCGGTCGCGCCCGCGTCCAGTGCCTTGCCGATGTACGTGAGGTCGTTGGCCTCCACGCGCACCATGCCGACGGCGGTGCTGCCCTTGGTGTCGGTGGCCAGGAGGTTGTTGAGCATGCCCTGGTAGCCGAAGAGTCCGTGCTGGGCGTCGAAGGCGAGGTAGTCGTAGCCGAGGCGGGCCAGGCGCTCGGCGGCGACGGGTGAGTCGAGCAGGGACCAGTAGCCGATGAGCTGCTCGCGGGCGCGCAGGGCGGCGGTGAACTCGGCTGGGGTGCGGCCGGTTGCCATGGAAGGTCTCCGTAACTGGTGGGGGGCGTGGCGTGGTCAGCGGTTGTAGGCGGGCATTGGGCCGCGCAGCCGGGTGCCGACCTCGTCGCAGGCCGCGGTGACGTCGGCGGGCAGCGTGCCGTCAGCGGCGGCGGCGATGTTGGCGAGCAGGTGCTCGGCCTTCGAGCCGCCGAGGAGCAGTGCGTCGGTGGAGGGGCGCTCCAGCAGCCAGCGCAGGGCGAGATCGGTCAGCGACAGGCCCGCGTCGGAGGCGATACGGGTGAGGTCGGTGACGGCGCGGAACAGGTCCTCGTTCCAGTAGCGCTGCCGGTACATCGCCGCCAGCTTGGAATCACCGAAACGGCCGCTGTCCGGGGCCTGTTCGAAGGAGTGACGGCCGGTCAGCAGACCGCCGCCGAGCGGGTTGTAGACCATCGTGCGCAGGCCCGTCACGGCGGCGTACTCGACGTACTCCTCCTCGATACGCCGCGCGAGCAGATTGTGCAGCTGCTGGGCGATCACCGGTCGCGGCGCCCCCACCTCGTCGGCCACGCGGCTGAGCTCGGCGATCTGCCAGGCCGCGTAGTTGGACACGCCGAGAGCGCCGATCTTCCCCTCGGCGACGAACTCGGCCACGGTCGCCAGGGTTTCGGCCGGCGGCGTCGCACGGTCGGGCTGATGCAGGTAGAACAGGTCGACGTGGTCCGTGCCGAGCCGCTTCAGGCTGCCATCGAGCGCGGCGCGCAGCCCGGCGGGTGACAGCGGCGCGTGATCGCCCTGGTCGGGGTGCGGGATGCCCGCCTTGGTGGCCAGCACGATCCGGTCCCGGCGGCCCGGGAGCAACTCCCCGAGCAGCCGCTCGCTCTCGCCACCCGCGTAACCGTTCGCGGTGTCCACGCCCGTGATGCCCGCGTCGAGCGCGGCGTCCAGCATGGCGGCCGCTCCCCCGCGGTCGACGGTGTCGCCGAAGGTCATCGTGCCCAGGACGAGACGGGACAGCGGTACGGAGGCGTTCGGCAGGGTGGGGCCGGTGGTCACGAGGAGCTTCCTTCCAGTACGCGGCGGGGTTTCACACCGCGGATGGCGGTCGGGTCGAGTGCGGCACGGCGCAGGGCGCGGGTGTAGGGGTCGGACGGAGCGGCGAGGACGGTCTCGGTCGGCCCGGCCTCGACCACCCGGCCGGCCCGCATCACCACGACGTCCGTGCTCATCTCGCGCACCACGCCCAGGTTGTGCGCGATGACGAGGTAGGCGATGCCGGTCTCCTCCTGCAACTCCCTGAGCAGCGCGAGCACCT
Organism: Streptomyces sp. NPDC055506; assembly: GCF_053643595.1. Taxonomy (NCBI): domain Bacteria; kingdom Bacillati; phylum Actinomycetota; class Actinomycetes; order Kitasatosporales; family Streptomycetaceae; genus Streptomyces; species Streptomyces sp. NPDC055506. Next base: position 49,630 of record NZ_JBSHKH010000018.1, read on the forward strand.
GGGCCTGCACGGAGACGTCGAGCGCTGAGGTCGCCTCGTCGCACACCAGCAGGTCGGGCCGGGAGGCGAGGGCGCGGGCGATGCCGATGCGCTGCCGCTGGCCGCCGGAGAAGTCGGCCGGGCGGCGCTCCAGGGCGGACGGGGGCAGGCCGACCTGGTCGAGCAGCTCGGCGGCACGGCGGGCCCGTTCGGCGCGGTCCGAGACACCGCCGAGGCGCAGCGGCTCGGCCACGATCTGCTGGGCGGTCAGATGGGGGTCGAGGGAGCCGTAGGGGTCCTGGAAGACCATCTGGACGCGGCGCCGCAGCGGTCGCAGTCTGCGCTCCGGGAGGGTGGCGATGTCCGTGCCGTCGAGGACGATACGGCCGGACCGTGGGGTGAGCAGCCGGACCAGGGCACGGGCGAGGGTCGACTTGCCGCAGCCGGACTCGCCGACGACTGCGAGCGAGCCGCCCTTGTCGAGCCGGAAGCCGACCTGGTCGACGGCTCGGAAGGGGCCGCTCGGGGTCGGGTATTCGACGATCAGGTCCTCTACGCAGAGCAGGGTCATGGGGTGGCTCCTCGCACGGAGGTCTCGTCCTCGTCCCAGGCGCCGAGGCGGGGCACGGCGGCGAGGAGGGCTCGGGTGTAGGGCTCGGAGGGTTTGCCGACGATGCGTTCGGCCGGGCCGGACTCGACGAAGCGGCCGTCCTTCATGACGTGGATGCGGTCGGAGACCAGCCGGGCCACGCCCAGGTCGTGCGTGATCATCAGCATGCCGATGCCGGTGCGTTCCTGGAGTTCCATCAGCAGGTCCAGGACGCTGGCCTGCACGGTCGCGTCGAGGGCGGAGGTGGGTTCGTCGGCGACCAGCAGTTCCGGATCGCCGGCCAGGGCGATGGCGATGAGGATGCGTTGCAGCATGCCGCCGGAGAACTGGTGCGGGTAGGACTTCCAGCGGGTCTCGGGGCGTGTGATGCGCACCTGGGCGAGCAGCTCGACGCCCTTCTCGCGCACCTGGGCCCTGGACAGTTCGGGGTGGCGCAGGCGGATCGCCTCGCCGAGCTGCCGGCCGATGGTGTGGACGGGGCTGAGGGCGGTCATCGGGTCCTGCGGGATCAGGGACACCGTCCGGCCGCGTATCGCGCGGGCCGCGCCGGGATCGGCGACGACGTCCCGGCCGCCGACGCGGACGCTGCCCGACAGCACGGCGAGGCCCTCCGGCAGCAGCCGCAGTACGCCCATCGCGGTGGTCGACTTGCCGGATCCGGACTCGCCGATCAGGGTGACGGTCTCGCCGTGGCCGACGGTGAAGCTCACGCCGTCGACGGCCCGGACGACGCCGTGCGCGGTGATGAGTTCGATCTGGAGGTCACGGACGTCCAGCAGGGGTGTCCCGGTGCTCATGCTCCCGCTCCCTTCCGGCGGCGGGTGCGGTCCCGCAGTCCGTCGCCCAGCAGGTTGACGCCGACCACGAGGAGGGCGATGACCAGGCCGGGCAGGGTGACCAGCCACCACGAGGTGGTGATGTAGGCCTGGCCGTCGGAGATGATCCGGCCCCAGGTGGCGAAGGGCCGCTGCGGACCGGCGCCGAGGAAGCTCAGCGCGCTCTCCAGCAGTACGGCCTGGGCGAGCAGCAGCAGCACGACGAGGCTTACGGGCCGTACGACGTTGGGCACCACGTGCCGGGTGAGGATCTGCCAGCCGCGCAGGCCCAGCACGCGGGCGGCGGCGACGTACGGTTTCTCGCGCTCGACCAGGACGAGGGAGCGGGTCAGCCGTGCCACCTCGGGCCACTGGGCGACGGCGATCACGCAGGTGATGACGGTGACCGACGGCCCGAAGAGGGCGACCACGAGCAGCAGCATCATCAGCAGGGGCAGGGCGAGCTGGGCCTCCAGGAAGCGGGAGACGAGCGCGTCGACCCAGCCGCCGAAGAAGCCCGCGGCCGACCCGGCGACGATGCCGATCAGTCCGGACACCAGGACCGCGAGGACGCCGACCGACAGGGAGACCTGGCCGCCGTGCAGGATGCGCGACAGCAGGTCGCGGCCGAGCTGGTCGGTGCCGAGGAGATGTCCCGCGCTGAGCGGCGGCAGCCTGCGCTCCGAGAGGTCCTGGGCGTTGGCCTCCGGCAGCGGCAGCAGGCTGGCCAGCGCGACGGGCACGACGACGAGGGCCGTGCAGACGGACCCGGCCCAGATCTTCAAGCGCGAGCCGCGCCGCTGCCTGGTCGCGGTGGCCCTTGCGAGGTCGCGGGCGCCGACGGCGCTGGGCCGCTCGGTACCGGCGACCGGGGTGGAGATGACACCGGCCATGGGTCAGGCCGCCTTTCCGAGTCGTACGCGCGGATCGAACAGCGGGTAGGCGAGGTCGACGAGGAGCTGGACGAGGATCGCGAGGGTGGCCGTCACCAGGACGGTGGCCTGGATGAGCGGGTAGTCGCGGGTCTCCAGCGCCCGGACGACGAGCGAGCCGACGCCCGGCCAGCCGAAGACGACTTCGACGACCACGACGCCGTTGAGCAGGGCCGCGAAGCGGGTGCCGAGGGCGGTGACGAGCGGCACGGCGGAGTTGCGCAGGCCGTACTGCCAGGTCAGGGTGCGTTCGGAGACGCCGCGGGAGCGGGCGACCGTGGTGTAGGGGGCGGCGAGCGCGGTGCTCATCTCGCGGCGTACCAGGCGTGAGATCAGGGCGAGTTGGAGGACGGCCACGGTCACCGTGGGCAGGATCAGGCCGCTCCAGGAGGTGAATCCGGAGGCGGGCAGCACCGGGAGCAGCACCGCGAAGACGGTCAGCAGCATCACGCCGGTCCAGAAGTCCGGCATCGACTGCCCGGTGATCGTCAGGACGTTGGCGCCCAGCTCCCGCTTGGTGTCGGCGCGCCGTGCCATCCACACGCCGAGCGGTACGGCGACGACGGTGGTGACCGCGATGGCGGAGACCGCGAGGGTGATGGTGTACGGCAGCCGGTCCATGACGACCTGGAACGCGGAGGCGTGGAAGGAGTAGCTGGTGCCTAGGTTCCCGGTGCACAGGTCCCGCAGGAAGATGCCGTACTGGGTGATCAGCGGTTCGTCGAGACCGAACTGGGCGCGGATGCGGGCGAGATCGGCGGCCGTGGCGCTGGGCGCCGCGTAGGCGGCGGCCGGGTCGCCGGGGGCCAGGCGCAGCAGCAGGAAGACCGTGGTGAGGGTGAGGAAGACGGCCAGCAGGCTCTGGCCGATACGGCGGGCGAGGTAGGTGGCCACGGCTCAGCCCTCCAGCCGTACGGCGGACAGGTCGTAGGAGTTGAGCTGGAGCAGGCCCAGGTCGTGCACGCGCTCGCGGCGGGCGAGCAGCGTCTTGGGGGCGAAGGCCCACAGGCTGGGCCAGGTGTTCCAGACGGCGTGCTGCGCGGCGGCCAGCTTGCGGTCGCGGGCGGCCGCGTCGGTCTCGGTGGCGGCGTCCTCCAGACGGCGCTGGATGTCCGGGATGACGTAGCCCATGTAGGTGTCGCGGGTGCGTTCCCGCTCGGGGGTGCCGCCGTACATGCCCTGGAGGGAGGTGAGGGCCTGGCCGGTGGTGCCGGGGAAGCCGTTGCCGATGACGTCCCAGTCGCCGCCGCGGCCCTGGCGCCACTTCAGGATGTCGCCGCCCGGTTCGAACTGGAGCAGTGAGGCGCGGACGCCGATGTCGCGGAACATGTCGGCGACGGCTTCCATGACGGAGCTGTCGGCGGCGAACTCGCCCGACTCCCAGATGATCCGGATCCGCAGCCCCTCGGCGCCCAGCGCCTTGAGCTGGGCCTTCGCCCTGCTCGGGTCGTAGGTGTACCCGCCGGTGCGTATCGCGCCCTCCAGGGCGAGCGGGACGACGCCCTGGGCCTCTTCGGCGGAGTCGGTGAGGACATCCTTGATCAGGGCGTCGCCGTCGACGGCGTAGGTGAGGGCGCGGCGGACGCGGGGGTCGGCGAGGGGCTCGCCCTGCTTCTTGCGGAAGTTGTAGAAGAGCTGGTTGATGCGCGCGCCGGCCCTCTCCTCGACGGTGACGCCCGGCAGGCCGGTGAGCTGCTCGGCCGAGTCCGGGGTGAGGGTGTCGACGACATCCAGCTCGCCGCTGCGCAGGGCGATGACCCGGCTGGACTCCTCAGGCACGAAGCGCACCCGGACGGTGTCGACGTGGGCCGGGCGGCCCCAGTAGCGGGGGTTGCGGGCGAGGGTGTACTCGCCGGCGCCGCTGTTGGCCTCGATCACCTTGTACGGTCCTGAGCCGACGCCGCTCTGGAGCTCCTCGGGGCGGTTGGCGGCGGCCGGGGTGATGTGGATGTTGGCCATGAGCCGGTCGAGCACGGGCACCGGACGCTTCGTGTGCAGCTCGAAGGTGCGCTCGCCGGTCTTCTCCACGGTGGGCAGCTCCGGGAAGAGGCCGAGGAGGAAGGAGCCGTTGACCTTGCCGTACATCTTCAGGGCGGTGGCGACGTCCTCGACGGTGACGGGGCTGCCGTCGGAGTAGCGCACGCCCTCGCGCAGCCGCACGCTCCAGGCGGTCGGCCCGGTCATCGCGAACCGGTCGGCGAGGACCGGCTGGACGCGCATGCCGGGTCCGATGCTCGTGAGGGCCTGACGGACCGCGCGCTGCACGGTGACGGCGGCGTCGAACTGGTTCAGCTTGTTGTCCAAGCTCACCAGCGAGCGGTTCAGGCCGAGGGTGAGGGTGCCGGGGCCGGGGGCTCCGGTGGGTCCGGCGCAGGCGGAGAGAGGACCGAGGGCGAGGCCCGTGCCGCCGAGCGCGCCGAGGCGCAGCAGGGTGCGGCGGCGGACGGGACGGCCGAGGGGCTTCCGCTGGGGGCTGTGGTCCGGGGGTGCGTCATAGGGGCTTGGGGTCATCGTCGACCTTCTCGCGTTCCGGGGGCGACCGGCTCGTGGTGTTCGTGCGGCTCTCGCCGCCGCCCGGTCGGGGGGGCCCGGCCGGCGGGATACGAACAGGTGTCGCGCCGGAAAAGGTGGCACGACTGCGCGAAGTGCGCAAGGGGTCTCGCGCATTTCGCGCAACGCATGTCATCATCGGTTCCCGAGGCAGCCCGACCGGGCCGCCCGAGGAGGTACCCGTGTCCCTCTCCGCAGCCGGCCCCGGCGGCCATGCCCAGGCCGCCCACCGGCCCGTACTCGCTCTCGCCGACGATCTGTCCGGTGCCGCCGAGACCGCGGTGGCGCTGCGCTCGCCCGCCCGGATCCTGCTGGGTCCGGTCCCCGCACCGGTGGCGTCCGCGCCCGGCGAGTCCCTTGTGCTCGACCTCGACTCGCGGCAGCTGCCCGGCGCCGAGGCGGCGCGGGCGGTCCGGGGCGTCACGCACGCGGTGCCCGCCGGGACGGTGCTCTTCAAGAAGGTCGACTCACTGCTCAGGGGCAACCTCGCCGCCGAGGCGGACGCCTACGCGCGGGACGGCCGGGGCGTGGTGATCGCGACCGCGCTGCCCGCGGCGCGGCGCACGGTCCGGGGCGGAGTCGTGCACCTCGACGGGGTGCCGCTGCACGAGACGGACGCCTGGCGTGCCGAGGCGCGGCCCGCCCCGTCCTCGGTCGCCGCCGCCCTCGGTGACCTGCCGTCAGCTCCGGTGCCGCTCACGGACGTACGCGGCGCATCCGGCGTGCTTCGGGAAGCACTGCGTGCGCGTTTCGCGCAGGGACGGCATCCGGTGTGCGACGCGGAGACCGAGACCGACCTCGACGCGATCGCCGCGGCGGCCCTCGAACTGGGTCCCGGGATACGGCTGTTGGGCACCGGCGGACTCGCGGGCGCCCTGGGGCGGCTCCTGGGCACGCCCGGGGAGAGCGGGGATGCCCGGGAGAGCGGGAATGCCTGGGAGACCGGGGAGAGCGCCCTCACTCCCGGGGACGCCGTCCGGCCGCTGCTGATCGTCGTAGGGACCGCCGAGCCGTCCGCCCGCGAACAGGTCGCGCACCTCCTCGCGGACGGAGCGCAGCAGATCTCCCTCAGCACCCGCGAACTCCTGCACTCCCCCCGGCGGCTCGCGCCTCCCGTCGCCGCCGTCACGGTCGTCCGTATCACCGGGGCGGCCGGACCTTCTCTCGCGCGCCGTCTCGTCGCCGCGCTCGCCGACACCGTCGCCGACGCCGCGCACGACTGCGACCTGGTCCTCACCGGCGGCGAGACCGCCCGCCGCGTCCTGGACGCCCTCGGCGTCACCGACCTGCGCCCGGTGGGCCAGATCCACCACGGCGCGGTCCTGTCCCGCACGCCCGACGGCCGCTCGGTCGTCACCCGGCCCGGCAGCTACGGCGAGGCCGACTCCCTGCGGCGCATCGTCCGAGCTCTGCGCCCCGCACCCGTACGCCACGTTCCGACCGACCCCACAGGAGTAGCCCCGTGAACGCAGCCCCCTCCTCCGCCGCCACCGCCGGCCAGACCTCCGCGGCTCCCGGGCCGCTCCCGGTCATCGCGGTGACCATGGGCGACGGCGCGGGCATCGGGCCCGAGGTCATCGTGCCGGCGCTGCTGGATCCCGGCACCCTGCGCGACTGCCGCCCCGTCGTCGTGGGCGACGCCGAGCGGCTGCGGCAGGCGGCCGGCATCCTCGGCATCAGCTGCGAGATCGTGCCCGTCGACGGTCCGGCCCAGGCGGAGTTCACGCCTGGCCGGGTCAACGTGATCGACCTCGGGCTGCTCCCCGCCGACCTGCCCTGGGGCGAGCTGTCCGCCGCCGCGGGCGACGCCGCCTACCACTACGTCCGGGTCGCCGCCGAACTCGCGCTGCGCGGCGAGGTGGACGGCATCTGCACCGCCCCGCTCAACAAGGGGGCCCTGCACGCGGCCGGCCACCTCTACCCCGGCCACACCGAACTCCTCGCCCACCTCACGGACGTCGAGGAGGTGTCGATGATGCTGTCGACCCCCCGGGTGAAGGTCATCCACGTCACCACCCACATCGGGCTGATCGACGCCGTGAACCGCATCGAGCCCGGCCTGGTGGAGCGCACGGTGCGGCGCGGCCACGAGGCGATGGTGCGCGCCGGGACCGCCGACCCGGTGATCGGCGTCTGCGGCATCAACCCGCACGCGGGCGAGAACGGCCTGTTCGGCTACGGCGAGGAGGAGACGAAGATCGTCCCGGCGCTGGAGAGGGTCCGCGCCGACGGCATCGACGCGCGCGGCCCGCTGCCCGCGGACACGGCGTTCTATCTGGCCTCGCGCGGCGACTACGACCTCATCGTCGCGATGTACCACGACCAGGGGCACGGACCCGTCAAGGTCCTCGGCATCGAGGCCGGGGTCAACCTCACCGTCGGACTGCCGGTGATCCGCACCTCCGTCGACCACGGCACGGCCTTCGACATCGCCGGAACCGGCCGGGCCGAGCCCGGTAGCATGGTCGAGGCTCTGCGCCAGGCCGCCGAGATGTCGACCGCTCCGGCCGCCCGCTGACCGCGCTGAGCGGCAGGCATGTGAGCGACCCAGGACGGCCCAGGACTATTGAGGACATGAAGAACCTATGTCTGTGACCGGATCCAAGGCGCGGCGCGACCGCATCGTCCACCTCGCCACCACCACCGGCCTGGCGAGCGTGGAGGAGCTCTCGCAGCTGTTCGGCGTGACGGCCTCGACCATCCGCCGCGACCTGGCCAAGCTCACCACCGACGGGCGTCTGGCCCGCACCTACGGTGGGGCCATGGCGCTGGCCGCGCACCCCGAGGCGTCCCTGCGGCAGCGCGTGGGCGAGGCCTTCGAGGCCAAGCAGGCCATCGCCCGCTGGGCGGCGGCCCAGGTGCGGCCCGGCGAGACGCTGCTGCTGGACGCCGGCTCCACGGTCGGCGCGCTCGCCCACGAGCTGCGCACGGCCGAGGACCTCACCGTGGCGACCACCGGGCTCACCGCCCTGCAGGCGCTGTCCGATGTCGACACGGTGCACGTCGAGTGCCTCGGCGGCACCCTGCGCCCGCTCAGCCAGGGCTTCGTCGGGCCGCTGACGGAAGCCGCCCTGGAGCGCATGACGTTCGACCGGGTCTTCCTGGGCACGGACGGCATCTCTCCCGAACTGGGCATCTGCGAGGCGGATCTGCGCCAGACCCGCCTCAAGGAACTGATGGCCCGCCGCGCCGACCACGTCTACGTCCTCGCCCACGCGGCCAAGCTCGGCCGCCGCCCCTTCCACGCCTGGACGGCCCTGTGCGAGGGCTGGACCCTGGTCACCGACGACACCGCCGACCCGGCCGTACTCGCGGAGCTGCGGGCGCGCGGGGTGGCGACGGTGACGACGACGCCGGAGCGGGTGACGGCCGGCCCGCACGGCGACAGCGCGTAGAGCCGCCTGCCCGGCGCGTGGCGGCGGGGCCCGCCCGCCGCCGGACCTCAATCGGCAAGCGACCCAACGGGCCGCCGGCCGCCGGGCGGCTGCCGCCTTCCCGGCGTGGGGACGCCGCCCGACGCCGCCGCGTCGAGAAGGCCGCGGAAGGTGGGGCACTCCATATGGCTCGGCGCGGGGCACGCGGCGGCGTGCCGCAGGGAGTCACGGAGCACGCCCAGCTCACTGATCCTGCGGTCCAGTTCCTCCGCCTTGTCCGCCAGCATGCGCCGGTCGATCCGGGGCGGTCCGTCCGGCACGAACATGTGCGCGATCTCGTCGAGCGAGAACCCGGCCGTCCGCCCCAGCGCGATCAGCGCCAGCCGCTCCAGCACACCGGGATCGAACTGCCGGCGCAGCCCCCGCCGGCCGGTCGGGGCGATCAGCCCCTTCTCCTCGTAGAACCGCAGTGTCGAGGCGGGCACCCCGGCACGCTGGGCCACTTCGGCGATGTCCAGGTCCGTCATTCCCTTGACCTCAAGTCGGCTTGAAGTAGAACGCTGTCATCTCGCCCCGACGAAGGCAAGACGCAGCCAAGCAGAAGGAGAGCCGACAAGCATGGACGCCGAGCGCAGGAACGACGAGGGACAGACCGCCCGCTGGAACGGGCGAGCCGGCAACGCCTGGGTGGATCTCCAGCCGGTGCTGGACGAGATGTTCAGGCCCATCGAGGAGCTGCTCGTCGACGCCGTCGCCGCCGAAGGCGCGGAACACGTGCTCGACGTCGGCTGCGGGACGGGCGGCACCACGCTGGCCGTCGCACGTCGGATCGGCCCGGCGGGACACTGCGTCGGCGTCGACATCTCCGGGCCGTTGGTCGAGACCGCCCGGGAGCGTGCCGAACGGGAGGGCGTACCGGCCTCCTTCGTCCGCGCCGACGCGCAGGAGCACGCCTTCGAGCCCGGCACCTTCGACGCCGTCGTCTCGCGGTTCGGCGTCATGTTCTTCGACGACCCGGTCCGGGCCTTCGCCAATCTCCGGAGCGCCGCCCGGGACGACGCCGCCCTCCGGCTGGTCGTCTGGCGGGACCCCGCCGAGAACCCGTTCATGACGACGGCCCAGCGCGCCGCCGCACCGCTGCTTCCGGGCCTGCCCGTCCGACGGCCCGACGAGCCGGGACAGTTCGCCTTCGCCGACCCGGACAAGGTCCGCCGCATCCTGGCGGAGAGCGGGTGGGACGATGTCGACATCCGGCCGATCGACATCGTCTGCACGATGCCCGAGAAGGAACTGGTCCGCTACTTCACCCGGCTCGGCGCCGTCGGCATGTTCCTGCCCGAGGTGGACGAGGAGACGCGCGCGCGGGTCGTCGAGACGGTCCGCGCCGCCTTCGATCCCTTCGTGCACGGCGAGGAAGTCCGCTTCACCGCGGCCTGCTGGACGGTCGGTGCCCGGGCCCTGGCCGCGAAAGTTTCGTGAGGCCCGGCCCTCTTTTCGGAGCAGGGGCGCCCCGCGCATAGTGAGATCACGATGACGCAGAAGAGAGCCCTGGTTGTCCGAGGCGGATGGGAAGGCCACGAGCCGGTCAAGGCGACGGAGCTGTTCCTGCCCTTCCTCCGGAACAACGGATACACGGTCCGGGTCGAGGAATCGACCGACGTCTACGCCGACACCGCCGAGATGGCGGGCACCGACCTCGTCGTGCAGTGCGTGACGATGTCGGAGATCACGCGCGAACAGGTGGCCGGACTGAGTTCGGCGGTCGTGGCCGGCACCGGTTTCACCGGCTGGCACGGCGGCATCGCCGACTCGTTCCGCGCCTCGGCCGACTATCTCCACCTGGTCGGAGGCCAGTTCGCCACCCACCCGGGCAAGGAACCGTGCGAGCGCCGGGGCGGGGCGGAGGACAACTTCCTGCCGCACACCATCACCCTCACCGAGGCCGGCCGCGCCCACCCCGTCACGGCGGGCATCGAGGACTTCGAGCTGGACACCGAGCAGTACTGGGTGCTCCACGACGACCTCATCGACGTCCTGGCCACCACCACGCATCCCGCCCGGCCGTGGCAGCCCTGGCACCGGCCGGTCACCTCGCCGGCGGTCTGGACCCGCCGGTGGGGTGCCGGGCGCGTCCTGGTGACGACCCCGGGGCACAGCCTCGACGTGCTGGAGCACCCCGACGTCCGCACCATCATCGAGAGGGGCATGCTGTGGGCGACGCGCACCGCATCGGCGTCGTAGGACTCGGCGTCATCTCCCGCGCGTACCTCGACACGCTCGCCGGACACCCCGCCGTGCGGGTCACCGCGGTCGCCGACCTCGACGCCTCCCGCTCGGCCGCCGTCGCCGCCGAACTGCCCGGCGTCGAGGCCCTCACCGTCGAGGAGTTGCTGTGCAGCCCGGACGTGGACACGGTGCTGAACCTCACCACCCCGGCCGCCCACGCCGGGATCGCCCTCGGCGCCATCGGTCACGGCAAGCACGTCTACGGGGAGAAGCCGCTGGCCGCCACGCTCGCCGACGCCCGCGCCGTGGTGGAGGCCGCCGCGAAGGCGGGCGTCGGTGTGGGGTGCGCGCCGGACACCGTCCTGGGCACCGGAATCCAGACGGCACGGGCGGCCGTCGAGGCGGGGAGCATCGGACGTCCCCAGTTCGCCTCGGCCGTGATGGTCACCCCGGGCCACGAACGCTGGCATCCCCACCCCGACTTCTACTACACCCAGGGCGGCGGTCCCCTGCTGGACATGGGGCCGTACTATCTAGCGTCCCTGATCCACCTGCTGGGCCCGGTGCGTGCCGTGATCGGGGCCGCCGGCCGGCTGCGGGCCGAGCGGATCATCGGTTCCGGGCCGCGCACGGGCGAGCGGATCCCGGTCGAGGTGGACAGTCATGTCTCCGGGGTGCTGGAACACACGGGCGGGTCGCTGACGACGATCACGACGAGCTTCGACGGTGTGGCCACCACGGCCGCGCCGATCGAGGTCCACGGCGAGACGGGGACCCTTGCGGTGCCCGATCCGAACCGCTTCGACGGCGAGGTCCGGCTGCACGCGCTCGGCGACACCCGGTGGCGCACCCTGCCGGTGTCGGCGGGCTACGAGGACGGCGCCCGCGGGGTCGGACTGCTCGACTTCATCGCCGCCGACGGGCAGCGGGCGCCGCGTGCGAACGGCGAACTCGCCCTGCACGTCCTGGAGACGATGACGGCCCTGCTCCGTTCGTCGGCCGAGGGACGGCGGATCGAGCTGACGACCTCGGCGCGGGCGCCCGAGCCGGTCCCGTGGACGGCCGCCGGCGACTGGAGGGGCCCGGTCGCTCCCGGCCGGGTGTGAGCGGGCGATGCCGCGTGGGTCAGTCCACGGGCCAGGTGTGCGCGGGCGCGTTCATGTGCATGTAGTCCATGTAGGTCTTGGTCATCTGCCGCAGTGCCTCGCGCCGGTCGGAGATGCCGGCCTTCTCCAGATGGTGGACCGTCTCGGCCTGCCAGAGGGCGCCGTTGCGGGCGGTGACACAGCGCTGCTCGATGATGCCGAGCAGCGGTTCGCGCCACGCGTCGTCCATGCCGGCCAGCTCCAGGCCCCGGTGGGCGAGCGGCAGCAGGCGCCGCAACACCAGTTCCGTGACCGGCACTTCGCCCACCCCCGGCCAGTACAGGCGGGCGTCGATGCCCTCGCGGGCCGCGGTGTGCAGGTTCTCCTCGGCGACCGAGAAGGACATCCGCGTCCACACCGGCCGGTCCTCGTCGACCAGGGCGCGGGTCAGTCCGTAGTAGAAGGCGCCGTTGGCGATGGTGTCGGCGACGGTGGGGCCGGCGGGCAGCACCCGGTTCTCGATGCGCAGATGCGGACCGCTGTCGGTGACGGCGTAGATCGGGCGGTTCCAGCGGTAGATCGTGCCGTTGTGCAGGGTCAGTTCGCCCAGTTCCGGAACGCCGCCCCCGTCGAGTGCCTGCTGCGGGTCCTCGTCGTCGCAGAGCGGCAGAAGGGCGGGGAAGTAGCGCACGTTCTCCTCGAAGAGGTCGAAGACGCTGGTGATCCACCGCTCGCCGAACCACACCCGGGGCCGGACGCCCTGCGCCTTGATCTCCTCGGGCCGGGTGTCGGTGGCCTGCTCGAACAGGGGGATACGGGTCTCGCGCCACAGCTCCCTGCCGAAGAGGTAGGGCGAGTTCGCCGCGAGGGCGATCTGCACGCCCGCGATGGCCTGGGCCGCGTTCCAGTAGTGCGGGAACTCCTTCGGGGCGACCTGGAGGTGGAACTGGGTGCTGGTGCAGGCGGCCTCGGGCGTGATGGTGTCGGCGTACGTCGCCAGGCGCTCGACACCGTCGACCGTGATCCGCAGGTCCTCGCCGCGCGCCGCGAAGATCTGCTCGTTGAGCAACTGGTACCGGGGGTCGCCGGAGAGGGCGGCCTCGCTCACATGCGTCTCCCCCAGCGTCGGCAGGATGCCGACCATGATCAGGTGGGCGCCGACGGCCGAGGCGCGGTCCTCGGCGTGGTTCAGGGCGTCCCGGATCTCCCGCTCCCAGTCCCCGGGGCCGCCGGTCGTGAGCTCCCGGGGCGGGATGTTGATCTCAAGGTTGAAGCGGCCCAGCTCGCTCGACCAGGCAGGGTCGGCGATCGCCTGGAGCACGTCGGTGTTCCGCATCGCGGGCAGTCCCTCGTCGTCCACCAGGTTGAGCTCGATCTCCAGCCCGACGCGGGGGCGCTCGCTCTCGAAGCCCGACTCGCGGAGCATCCGCGCCAGGACCTCGAGGTCGGTGTGCATCTTCTGCCGGTAGCGACGCCGGTCCTCCCGTGTGAACACCAGGGCCGGCACGTCACGTCCCATGCGTCCTCCCGAGTCGCCTCGGCTTCCCTCTCGGCGGATGCCTCTGGTCCCAGAGTGGCACCTTGTCGCCGCCCCCGCACCCACCTAATCTGAGTTTGTGCCGCAAATAAACAAACCCCGAACGCACAGTGCCGTGCCGGGCGACGGCAGCTCCCTCACCCGACTCCGTATCGCGCTCACCGTCTTCTTCGCCCTCGACGGCTTCGTCTTCGCCGGCTGGGTCGTACGCATCCCCGCCATCAAGGAACAGACGAACGCCTCCGCCAGCGCCCTGGGCCTCGCCCTCCTGGGCGTCTCGGCCGGTGCCGTCATCACCATGACGCTCACCGGACGCCTGTGCCGCCGCTACGGCAACCACCAGGTCACCGTCGTCTGCGCCGTCCTGCTCTCCCTCAGCGTGGCCCTGCCCCCGCTGACCCACTCGGTGCTCGCGCTCGGCCTCGTGCTCCTGTTCTTCGGCGCCGCGTACGGCGGGATCAACGTCGCCTTCAACAGCGCGGCCGTCGAGCTGGTGGCCGCGCTGCGGCGGCCGATCATGCCGAGCTTCCATGCCGCGTTCAGCTTGGGCGGCATGATCGGCGCGGGTCTGGGCGGGCTGCTCGCGGGGGTCCTCTCCCCCACCCGGCATCTGCTGCTGCTCACCGTCGTCGGGCTGCTGGTGACGGCCCTCGCGGGACCGACGCTCCTGCGGCACGAGCCGCCGGCGCCGCCGGAGCGGGAACGTCCCGCGAAGGACTCCCCGCGCCGGCTGGACGGCCGTACCCGGGGCCTGGTGATCGTCTTCGGCGTGATCGCGGGCTGCACCGCGTACGGCGAAGGGGCGCTGGCCGACTGGGGCGCCCTGCACCTCGAACAGGACCTGGACGCCTCGCCGAGTGCCGCGGCCGTCGGTTACTCCTGCTTCGCGCTCGCCATGACGGTGGGACGGCTGACCGGCACCACGCTCCTGGAACGCCTGGGGCGGACCCGGACCGTCGTCGCGGGCGGCACCACCGCCGCGGCCGGAATGCTGCTCGGCTCGCTCGCCCCCTCCCTGTGGGCGGCGCTGCTCGGCTACGCGGTCACGGGCCTCGGCCTCGCGAATCTCTTCCCGGTGGCCGTGGAACGCGCGGGCGCGCTCGCCGGCCCCAGCGGCGTCGCCACGGCCTCCACCCTCGGCTACGGCGGCATGCTCCTCGGGCCGCCCGCGATCGGCTTCATGGCGGACTGGTTCACCCTGCCGACCGCCCTGACCAGCGTGGCGCTGCTCGCGGCGGTGGCGGCGGCGGTCGGCGCGCTCGTGGGGGCGACGACGCGGCGGGCGGCCGGAGGCTGACGTTCCGGCCGCACGCCCCAGGGCCGGCCGCCCCGTTCCCATCGACCGGTTGCCGGGGCGCCGGACGCGTCGGGCGCCCGTGGGGCAGCGACGCGCCAGGCAGCCGGGGCTGAGGATTCGGCCGCACCCCCGGGCCGACCGCCCCACCCCCATCAACCTGTTGCCAGGGCGCCGGACGCGTCGGACGCTCGTGGGGCGGCGAGGCGGCAGGCAGCCGCAGGTCGAGGTTCCGCCGCGCCCCCAGGCCGGCCGCCCCGGGGCCTGAGGCCCGTCGCCGGGGCGTCGGACGCGTCGTAGCACTCCTGGCCCCCTCGGCGCATGCTGCGAGCCGGGGCACGGGGCCCGCCCAGGCCCGGGCACCGCGGCCTCGCCGTTTCGCTGAGAACCAGGACACCGTACTCGCCGCGCCGACCTCGACGGCCACGCCACTCGCCGACGCCCCGCCGCCGGCCCCGCCACCCCGATCGCTAGGCCCGTCAACCGCTGAGCGTCCGCAGCCGACCGATCGGCACTGCCGTGTTCCGGGGTACCCGTGGCCACGCCCGTCGCGATCGTCGGGCCGTACTTCATGGACGAGGAGGCAGACCCGTGACCGAACAGCAGCACCCCGGCGACCTGCACCCGACCCCCGAGTTTCCCTCCCAGGATCAGCCGCATCCCGGCTGGACAGGGCCGATGGACCCGCCCCCGGACCACGGTGAGGAGTCCTACCGGGGCAGTGGCCGGCTGGCCGGCCGCAAGGCCGTGATCACCGGCGGGGACTCCGGGATCGGCCGTGCGGTCGCCCTGGCGTACGCCCGTGAGGGGGCCGACGTGCTCTTCACCCACTTGGACGACGAGAAGGACGACGCGGCCGAGACGGCCCGTCTGGTCGAGGAGGCAGGCCGGCGTGCCGTGGCCGTCTCGTGCGACATACGGGAGGAGGAGAACTGCCGGGCGCTGATCGACCGTGCCGTCGCCGAGTTCGGCCGGATCGACATCCTGGTGAACAACGCGGCGTACCAGATGTCGCAGCCCGACGGCATCGAGGCGATCTCCACCGAGCAGTTCGACCGAGTGCTGCGCACCAACCTGTACGGCATGTTCTGGCTGTGCAAACTGGCCCTGCCGCACATCCCGGAGGGCGGCAGCATCATCAATTCCGCGTCGGTGCAGGCCTACAAGCCCAGCCCGCACCTGCTGGACTACGCGACGACGAAGGGCGCGATCGTCACGTTCACGCAGGGGCTGGCGCAGATGCTGATCGACCGGGGCGTCCGCGTCAACGCGGTGGCGCCGGGCCCGGTGTGGACACCGCTGATCCCGGCGACGCTGCCGGACACCCAGGAGTTCGGCAGGCAGGCGCCGATCGGAAGGCCCGCACAGCCGGCCGAGATGGCTCCGGCGTACGTCTTCCTCGCCTCCCAGGAGGCGTCGTACATCACGGCCGAGATCGTCAACGCCACGGGCGGTACGCCGCTGCCGTGACGCCCCATGGAAATCCCGGGTCCGGAGCGCACTCCATGGGGCAGACTCGGCGTCATGGAGACCGCCGAGTTCCTGCGCGCACTGGAGTCAGAGGGCCTGCTGCTGGCCGCGGCCGCCGAGGAGGCCGGGACGGACGCGAAGGTGCCGACCTGCCCCGAGTGGCAGGTGCGCGACCTGGTGCGGCACACGGGCGCGGTGCACCGCTGGGCCGCGTCGTACGTCGCCGAAGGGCTCACCGAGCGCCGTCCGCCGGGTGAGGCCCCGGACCTCGACGGCGCGGAGCTCGTGGCCTGGTACCGCGACAGCCACCGCCACCTCGTCGACACCCTGGCCGGCGCCTCGCCCGACGTGGAGTGCTGGGCCTTCCTGCCCGCGCCGTCCCCGCTGGCCTTCTGGACCCGGCGGCAGGCGCACGAGACGGCCGTGCACCGGATCGACGCCGAGTCCGCCCGCGGGGGCGCCCCGTCCGCCGTCGCCCCGGACTTCGCGACCGACGGCATCGACGAACTGCTGCGCGGCTTCCACGCCCGCTCCAGGAGCCGGGTGCGCACCCCCGGGCCACGCGTCCTGCGCGTGCGCACGGACGACACCGACGCGGTGTGGACCGTACGGCTGTCCCCGGAACCGCCCGTGACCACACGGGGCGCGACGGACGAGGCGGAGTGCGAACTGTCCGGCCCGGCGGAGCAGTTGTACCTGGCCCTGTGGAACCGGGCTCCCCTGCCGAACGTCACGGGCGACCAGGCGCTCGCCACGCTGTGGCGGGAGGCGTCCGGGGTCTGACCACCAGGCCGCCCCGCGCCCGGAGCGGCTCAGTCCTCCGTCAGCATCCGCGCCAGCACCGCGCGCTGCACCGGCAGTACCTCGCCGTGCAGCGCGCGCCCCTTGGCCGTGAGCGCGACCTGCACGCCCCGCCGGTCCTCGGAGCACATACAGCGCTCCACGAGCCCCTCTTTCTCCAGCCGGGCGATCAGCCTCGACAGGGCGCTCTGGCTCAGATGGACCCGCTCGGAGATCTCCTGCACACGGTAGGACGGAGTGCCCTTCGGCGTCCGGCACCCGGCGAGGACGTCGAGCACCTCGAAGTCGCTGGCGCACAGGCCGTGGCCGTGCAGAGCACGGTCGAGTTCACACTGTGTTCGCGCGTGCAGCGCCAGAATGTCCCGCCACTGTTCCACGAGCGCCTGCTCGGCCTGCTTCGCCGCCATGGGCCGCACCGTAACAGAGAGCCGAGTTTGTTGCACCTGAATTAAATGCATTTGCATCTCATGCATACGCATGTACTGTCTCGGGCATGACCTCTCCGCTCACCACCCCCGCGTCCGAAGGACGTTGGACTCCGCGACTCTGGGGCACCCTGCTGGTGCTCTGCGCCGCGATGTTCCTGGACGCCCTGGACGTGTCCATGGTCGGCGTCGCACTGCCGTCCATCGGCGCCGACCTCGGCCTGTCGACCTCGGCACTGCAATGGATCGTCAGCGGCTACATCCTCGGCTACGGCGGCCTGCTGCTCCTCGGCGGACGCGCCGCCGACCTGCTGGGCCGGCGTCAGGTCTTCCTGGTGGCGCTGGGCGTCTTCGCGCTGGCCTCGCTGCTCGGCGGTCTCGTCGACTCCGGGCCGCTGCTCATCGCCAGCCGGTTCATCAAGGGCCTGAGTGCGGCCTTCACGGCCCCCGCCGGCCTGTCGATCATCACCACGACGTTCCCCGAAGGCCCGCTGCGCAACCGCGCCCTGGCCATCTACACCACCTGCGGCGCCACCGGCTACTCGATGGGCCTCGTCTTCTCCGGCCTGCTCACGGAGGCCAGCTGGCGGCTCACCATGCTCCTGCCCGCCCCGATCGCGCTGATCGCCCTGCTCGTGGGCCTGAAGCTGCTGCCGCGCACGGAGCGCGAGCGCGGCCAGGGCGGCTACGACATCCCCGGCGCCGTCCTCGGCACCGCCTCGATGCTGCTGCTCGTCTTCACCGTCGTCGAGGCGCCCGAGGTGGGCTGGGCCGCGGCCCGGACCGTCCTGTCCCTCGCCGCCGTGGCCGTACTGCTGGCGGCCTTCGTCCTCGTCGAACTGCGCAGCCCCAGCCCGCTGATCCGGCTCGGGGTGCTGCGCTCCGGGCCACAAGTTCGGGCCCAGCTGGGCGCGTTCACGTTCGTCGGCAGCTACATCGGCTTCCAGTTCCTGGTCACCCTGTACATGCAGCAGCTGCTCGGCTGGTCGGCACTGCACACAGCGCTTGCGTTCCTCCCGGCGGGCGCGCTGGTGGCGCTGTCCGCGACGAAGGTGGGCGCCGTCATCGACCGGTTCGGCACGGCCCGGCTGATGGCGCTCGGCTTCGCCCTGATGGTGACCGGCTACGTCCTGTTCCTGCGGATCGACCTGAACCCCGTCTACGCCTCGGTGATCCTGCCGACGATGCTGCTGGTCGGCTCGGGCTTCGCGCTGACCTTCCCGTCCTTCAACGTCCAGGCCACCAACGGCGTGGACGAGCACGAGCAGGGCATGGTCTCCGGGCTGCTCAACACCTCGGTCCAGGTGGGCGGCGCGATCTTCCTCGCGGCGGTGACGGCCGTGGTGACCGCGAACAGCCCGGAGCAGGGCGCCGCCACGCCGCAGGCCGTCCTCGACAGCTACCGGCCCGGTCTCGTGGTCGTGACCCTCATCGCCCTCGCCGGCCTGCTGATCACCCTCACGGGACTGCGGACCCGCCGGGACCGGCCGTCCGTCGTGGTCGCCAAGTCCGACCCACGGGAGGTGGAGCGCGTCGCCGTACGCGACTAGGGAGCGTTTCCAGTCGCGACCAAGACGCCCCGCCTGAGGTGCGGCACGCACGCGCAGCCAATCGAAAAAGTGTACGTTTTATACTTTTCCGGACTCCGAAAGAGTTCTACGCTCGTGTACAGATGGCGGGCGGAGGGCCGGCCAGTCGACTCTCCGCCGCCTGTAACGAGCGGAGGCGGAGATGAAAGCGTCGATACGGCGGTCCGCGATCTTCGCAAGCGCGGCTGCTCTTGTGATTGCCGTCTGCGGTTCGACGGGCACTGCCCGGGCCGAGCCGGGCGATGGTGAGCTCCAGTTCGGCTACGTCCTGCCGGAGACGGGACAGCTGGCCTACCTCGGCCCACCCCAGATCGAGTCGTTGAAGTTCGCGATAGAGAAGATCAACGACGCCGGCGGGGTTCTGGGCAAGCCCGTGCCGGCCGTGGTCTCCAGTGACGAGGCGGGCCAGGAGGCCGTTGCCGCGCAGTCGGCGGACCGGGTCCTCGCGGCAGGCGTGGACGCGATCGTCGGTGCCGCGGCCTCCGGCATGTCGCTGGCGTTCATCGACCGGGTGACCGGAGCGGGCGTCGTGCAGTGTTCCGGGTCGAACACCGCTCCCACCTTCACCGACTACGAGGACGACGGCTTCTACTTCCGCACCGTCCCGAGCGACGCGTTGCAGGGGCCCATCCTGGCGGATGTCGTCCGCGATGACGGCCACGACCGGGTGGCCCTGGTCGCACGGGCGGACGACTACGGGCGCGGCCTGATGGAGGCCACCCGGCAGACGCTGGAGGAACAGGGCGCGACGGTGACGCTCGCCGAGACCTACGACCCGAAGGCGACCAACTTCGACCAGGTCGTACAGCAGATGGAGAACTCCAGGCCGGACGCCGCCGTGGTGATCGCCTTCGAGGAAGGCACCCAGATCTTGCAAGGCATGATCGAGTCCGGACTCGGGCCCGACCGGATCGGCGTCTACGGCGCGGACGGACTGCGCAGTGAGGAACTGCCCTCGCTGGTCGCCCCGGGCCAGCCGGAGAGGCTCGCCGGGATGAAGGGGACCGCGCCGGCATCGGCGACGAACGAGCAGTATGTGAAGGACCTCCAGGAATTCGCGCCGGATCTGAAGGAGCTGCAGTTCGCACCGCAGGTGTTCGACTGCGTGACGACGATCGGGCTCGCGGCCGAGAAAGCGGAGTCCGACGATCCCGGCGAGTACGTGAAGGAGATGAACGGGATCACCAAGGACGGCGAGAAGTGCAACTCGTTCGCCGCCTGCAAGGAGCTGCTCGCCGACGGCAGGGACATCGACTACGACGGTGTGAGCGGTCCGCTCGACTTCACCGACAACGGCGAACCCGGCCAGGCGTCGATCGAGGTGTACGGCTACAACGACGAGGGCAAGTTGCAGACCCTGCGCACCGAGACCAGCACGGCCGAGCAGTGACCGGGAGGACCGACAGCGGGAGTCAACGGACGCGGGCGAGCGTGCCGAGGTAGAGCTCGATCACCTTCTCGTCGTGCAGCAGCGCCGTACCCGCGCCGGTGTACGCGTTGCGGCCCTGGTCGAGGACGTAGCCGCGGTCGCAGAATTGCAGGCACCTGCGGGCGTTCTGCTCGACCATGAGCACGGCGACGCCCGCGCTGTTGATCATTCTGCACCGGTCGAAGACGTGGTCCTGATGGAGCGGTGACAGGCCGGCCGACGGCTCGTCGAGCAGCAGCAGCTGCGGCTCCATCATCAGCGCGCGGGCCATCGCGAGCATCTGGCGTTCGCCGCCGGACATCGCGCCGGCCTTCTGCTTGCGGCGGTCGGCCAGCACGGGGAACAGCTCCTCGACCGCCGCGACCCGCCGCGCGTGGTCCTTGGGCCGCAGATAGATCCCCATCCGCAGGTTCTCCTCGACGGTCAGCGTGGGGAACACGTTCTGCAGCTGCGGTACGTAGCCCACGCCCCGCCTGACCAGCTCGTGCGCGGGCCGGCCGGTCACGTCCTCGCCGCGCAGCCGCACGGTCCCGCCGCGCACCCGCAGCAGCCCGAAGACGGCCTTGACCAGCGTCGACTTACCGGCGCCGTTGGGGCCGATCACGCCGACCACCTCGCCCGGCCGCACCTCGATGCTGCATCCGCGCAGCACGTCGACACCGGGGACGTAGCCGGCGACGATGTCGTCGGCCGCCAGCACCGGTGCCTGCTCCTCGGCGGACATCGCTACTCCTCCTCGCGCTTCTCGTCGGTCGTCCGCGGCTCGTCATGCCGCTTGCCCAGGTAGGCGTCCACGACGGCGGCGTTCCGGCCGATCGTGTGCGGTGGGCCCTCGGCCACCAGGCGGCCGTCGGCCATGACGGCCACCCAGTCGCTGATGCCCATCACCACGTCCATGTCGTGTTCGACGAAGCACACCGTCAGCCCCTCGTCCCGCAGCTGCGTGATGTGTCCGAGCAGCGACTGGGTCAGCGCGGGGTTGACCCCGGCCATCGGCTCGTCGAGCAGGAGCATGACCGGCCGGGCCATCAGCGCACGGGCCAGTTCCAGCAGTTTGCGCTGCCCCCCGGAGAGCGTGCCGGCGTGGTCGTCGCGCAGGGAACCGAGCCGGAACCGGTCCAGCAGTTCGTCGGCCCGGCGCTCGAACTCCCGCTCCTGCCCGCGCCACAGCGGTCGCAGCAGCGCCGGCAGCACCCGCTCGCCGCGTTGCCCGGGCGCCGCGAGCAGCAGGTTCTCCAGCACGGTGAGCCGGGCGAGCGTCCTGGTGAGCTGGAACGTACGGACCAGTCCCCGCCGTGCCACCCGGTGCGCCGGGGAGCCCGTGAGCGGCTGTCCGTCGAACGACCACCGGCCGCCGTCGGCCCGGTCGAACCCGCTCACCACGTTGAACAGCGTGGTCTTGCCGGCGCCGTTGGGCCCGATGAGCGCCGTGATGGCCCCGCGCTGCACCTCCAGGTGCTCGACCCGCACGGCGACCAGGCCACCGAAGGTGCGGGTCACCTGGTCCAGGACCAGCAGGGAATCGGGCTTGCGCACCCCCGGCTCCGGATCGATCACGGAGAGACGCGGGTGGGACACGACAGGGTCAGCGGCCACTGAGCAGCATCTCCTTCCGGCTGCCGAGGATGCCCTGCGGCCGGAACGCGACCAGCAGGATCAGGGCGACCCCGACCAGGGCGAAGCGCACCGCGCCGACCTCCGAGGTACTGATGAGGTCCGGCGAGATGTACTCGGCGTCGATGGCTTGACGGAGCGCGCTGTCGAGGAAGCTGAGGACGAACCAGAACAGGATCGCGCCGACGACCGGCCCGAGGATCCGCCCCGCGCCTCCCAGAACGAGCAGCGTGTACAGGAAGAACGTGACGCCCGGGTCGTAGTTGTCCGGGTTCACGGACTGCACCTGGATGGCCTGCATCATGCCCGCGACCGCCCCGATGACGCCGCCGAGCACGAGGCTCTGCATCTTGTACGCGTAGACGTTCTTGCCGAGGCTGCGCGCGGCGACCTCGTCCTCACGGATCGACCGGATGACACGGCCCCAGGGACTGTGGATCAGCAGGGCCAGCAGACTGCCGACCACGAGCACCAGCGCCCATCCGACCATCATCACCCAGACGTCGCGGGAGCTGAACCTCACGAGCCACACGCCGTAGGTGCCGGGCTCGAAGGGGCTGAGCGCGTAGAAGTCGTTCGCGAACCTCTGCAGACCGAACACCCCACCGGTGACCGGCTCGGCCCAGCTGGAGCGGTAGAACAGCCGCAGCGTCTCCCCCGCCGCGATGGTGGTGATCGCGAGGTAGTCGGCGCGCAGCCGCAAGGTCGGCATGCCGAGGAGCAGGGCCAGCACGATCGCGCAGGCGATTCCCCCCAGGACACCGAGCCACATCGGGCCGTCGTACGTCGACACCGTGATGGCGAGTCCGTAGCCGCCGACCAGCATGAATCCGACCTGGCCGA
This sequence comes from Streptomyces sp. NPDC055506, assembly GCF_053643595.1. Lineage (NCBI taxonomy): Bacteria > Bacillati > Actinomycetota > Actinomycetes > Kitasatosporales > Streptomycetaceae > Streptomyces > Streptomyces sp. NPDC055506. Next base: position 72,203 of record NZ_JBSHKH010000018.1, read on the forward strand.
AGTTCAGCAGACCCGTGTAGCCGAAGTGCAGGTTCAGCCCCATCGCGGCGAGCGCGTAGACCGCGGCGATGGGGCCGATTCCCGAGCGCAGCGCGTCGGAGAGGATGGCCGAGAAGTCCATGGCACACCCCTCACCCGACGCGTTCGGCCCGGCCGAGGATGCCCTGCGGCCGGACGAGGAGGACGAGGATGAGGACGAGCAGCGCCCAGGCGTACTGCAGGTCGACCGGGAACCACAGGGTGGACATCTGGGCGACGACGCCGATGACGAGGCTGCCGACCATCGCACCGTAGGCGGAGCCGAGGCCGCCCAGGATGATCCCCGCGAACATGAGCAGCAGCAGCTTGAAGCCCATGTCCCAGGTGACGATCTCCACCAGGCCGAAGAAGACCCCGCCGAGCGCGGCCAGCCCGCCGGCGAGCATCCACACGAACAGCACCACCCGCTGCACATCGATGCCCGACGCCTCCGCGAGGTCACGGTTGGCGGAGACGGCCCGGACGGCCGTGCCGATCCGCGTCTTCTGCAGGAGCGCGGCGATACCGAGCAGCACCAGTACGGAGAGCAGGGTGACCGTGAGGTCCCGCGGGGTGATGCCTGCCGGGCCGAGGCCGATCGTGCTCTGGATGTCGTACTGCGCGTAGGAGGCGGGCCGGGTTCCGTACAGCACGAGCACGACGTGCCGCAGCAGCAGCGAGAGCCCGATGGTGACGATGAACATGTTGATCAGCCCGGTGCCCCGAGCCCGCAGCGGGCGCCAGATGCCGCGCTCGACCGCCCCGCCCAGCAGAGCACCGAAGACCACCGCGGCGAGGGCGGCGGGAATCAGGTGCCAGCCCGGACCGGCCGCGGAGACGTTGAGGAAGAACGCGAAGGTGGCGCCGATCGTGACGAACTCACCGTGCGCGAAGTTGATCAGGTGGATGGTGCCGAAGATCAGTGAGAGCCCGACCGATGTGATCGCGATGATCACCCCGAACTGGATGCCGTCGATCAGCGCCTGCAGAGCCCGGGCGGCGAACGTGGGGCCGTGCGGGACTTCCTCACCCTGTGCACGCGTGGACATCGCGGGCACCATCACGAGGACCAGGGCGAGGGCCGGTACGAGCATCCGCTGATAGCGCACGATGATTCCGGTACGTCACGAACGTCCCTTATGGGATCAGTGTAAGCGCAGGTCGGGGCGGTGACACGCACAGTGAGCCCGAGGCGGGTGCCCACGGATGGCGGAGGATGCGGAATGGGTGACAGCGGGGACCTCGCGAGCGCGTACAACGACGACAGTGTGCTCTTCCGGGTGCTGCGACACCTCGGCTGGGACAGCCTGGTCGACATCGGCTACTTCACGCTGCCCACCCTGCCGATCGTGGTCCTGACCGGGCCGGTGCCCTTTCAGCGCCGGCTGGCCCGCCGGTCGCTGGCCTTGTTGGACGCCCGGCCCGGACAGCTCGTCCTGGACGCCGGATGCGGCCGCGGTGACACCACGGCGCGCTTGGGCGCCGCGGGATGCCGGGCGCTGGGGGTGGACGTCCAGCCGGCGCAGATCGACCAGGCACGTCGCCGCTTCGGCGACAGCGCGCGTTTCGCCGTCGCCGACGCCACGGCCCTGCCGCAGCAGGCGGCGGAGATCCCGCTGACGGAGGGCTCCTTCGACCGAGTGCACTGCCTGGAGGCCGCCTTCCACTTCGGCCATGAGGGCCGTAGGTCGTTCCTGCGCGAAAGCTTCCGGCTGCTCCGTCCAGGAGGCCGGCTCGTCCTCGTGGACGTCACGTCGCGTACGGATCAGCCGATCGGGGCCCTCGATCCGGACGGCCTCGTCCGCGGGACCTGGCGCTTCGACTCCATCGAACCGTACGAGCGGTACCCGCTGATGGCTTCCGCCGCCGGCTTCACCACGCGGCGGATCCTCGACTGGACCACCCCCGTACTCCACAGGGCGGCACAACTCTGTGCCCTGTTCGTCGGCACCGCGTCCACCCGGGCCGGCCGACAGGCCCTGTGCGTGCGGTGGCCCGGCCTCAGAACGCTCGACGCACAGGACTGGGACGAGGTCATCGCCGTCGTCCGGGCTCACCGGGCCATCGTGCGCGTCACTCGCTACACGGCGTACGTCCTCGACAAATGCGCAGACGGCGTCGCCGACGTTGCCCCCGAGTAGACGCTTGCCCACGGAGCGCCGGTCCTGTTTGACTCGCCGTATGACGAGTCACGGGGGACGGCGCACCCAGGCCCAACGCGACGCGGTCACCGTCGAGATCGGGTACGCGCTGTGCAGCGCGGCCTTCGCGGCGGCGGTCGTCTTCGGGGCCGTGGCCGGTCCCGCGCTGCTCTTCGAGCTTCCGGAGACATTGGAGACTCTGCTGGTGCGTGCCGGTCTTGTGCTCGCGCCCGTGCTCTTCGCCGCCCGGGTCGTCAGTGTGCTGCTCCGGTTCCGGTCGGCGGCTCAGCCCAGCCAGCCCGGCCGCACCAGCCCCGACTCGTAGGCGAGCACGACCAGTTGGGCCCGGTCGCGGGCGCCGAGCTTCACCATGGTGCGGCTGACGTGGGTCTTCGCGGTGAGCGGGCTGACGACCAGACGGCGGGCGATCTCCTCATTGGACAGGCCGATGCCGACCAGGGCCATCACCTCCCGCTCCCGCTCGGTGAGTCCCGCCAGGGTGTCGGCTGCCGCGGGCTCCTTGGAGCGGGCCGCGAACTCGGCGATCAGCCGGCGCGTCACCCCCGGTGACAGCAGCGCGTCGCCGGCGACCACCGCCCTTACCGCGCGCAGGAGTTCGTCCGGCTCGGTGTCCTTGACCAGGAAGCCGGAGGCGCCCGAGCGGATCGCCTCGAAGACGTACTCGTCGAGCTCGAAGGTGGTGAGCATGACCACCTTGACGTCCTTCAGTCCCGCGTCCCCGGTGACCCGCCGGGTCGCTGCCAGGCCGTCGAGCGCGGGCATGCGGATGTCCATCAGGACGACGTCGGGCCGCAGTTCGCGGATCCGCCGCACGGCCTCCTCGCCATCGGCGGCCTCCGCGGCCACCTCGATGTCCGGCTGCGCGTCGAGCAGCGCCCGGAACCCTGCCCGGACCAGTGACTGGTCGTCGGCGAGCAGTACGCGAATCACCGGTCCTCCTTGCGTCGTCCTCCGGTCCGCTTGCGGCTCATGTGCCGGCGGACGTCGTCAGCGGCAGTACGGCGAGCACCCGGAAACCGCCGTCCGGGCGGGGCCCCGCCTCGATGGTGCCACCCAGCGCGGCGGCCCGCTCCCGCATACCGACCAGCCCGTTGCCGCCGCCGCCCGCGTCGGCGCCGGTCGCGGGCCCGTCGTCGTCGACCCGCAGCCGCAGCGCGTCCGCGTCCTGCGAGAGGTGCACGCGCGCGTGCCGTGAACCCGAGTGCCGTACGACGTTGGTGAGGGCCTCCTGGACGATCCGGAAGGCGGCGAGGTCCGTGCCGGGCGGCAGGCGCGGCGGCTCTCCTTCCACCTCGACCGTGAGACCGGCGCTCGCCGCCTGCTCCACCAGCTCGGGCAACCGGTCGAGCCCGGGCGCCGGAGCGCGGGGCGCGGCACCGGGAGCACGCAAGGTGTCGAGCACCTGGCGCACCTCGCCGAGCGCCTCCTTGCTCTGGTCCTTGATCGTGGTGAGCGCCGTACGGGCCTGCTCGGGGTCGGTGTCGAGGAGCGCGAGGCCGACCCCCGCCTGCACATTGATCACGGAGATGCTGTGCGCGAGGACGTCGTGCAACTCCTGCGCGATCCGCAGCCGCTCCTCGTCGGCCCGCCGCCGTGCGGCCTCGGCACGCTCGGCACGCTCCCGGGCCCACTGCTCGCGGCGGACGCGGAACAGCTCCGACACCGCCGCGATCGCCACCACCCAGGTGGCGACGACGATCTCCTCGCCCCAGGAGATAGCGGAGTCCCCCGACGGCGGCAGCCACTGATAGAGCCAGTGCGCCACCAGGACGTGACCGGCCCAGAGCGTTCCCATCGCCGCCCACGCCGCCCAGCGGTGCCCGGCGACGATCGCGCTGAAGCAGGCCAGAGCGACGGTGAAGAGCACCGGCCCGTACGGATAGCCGGCCCCCAGGTAGAGCATGACGGCGCCCGCCGTGCCGAAGACCACGGCCACCGGATACCGCTTCCGCCACAGCAGCAGCCCCCCGGCCACCAGCAGCAGCACTCGTGCGAAGAGGTCCAGGTCCGCCCGCTCGCCCTCCTGACCGTGGGCGGCGAAGCTCGAGCCGACCAGCACGAAGACCGTGACGGCGACGGTGGACCGCCAGGGCCACCGGGGCGCACGCTCCCCCTCCCCCCACCGCTCCCACCACGGAGGCCCGTGACGCCACCACTGCGGCGGGCCGCCCCGCCCGCGCTGCTCGTCCATACCGGCCACGCTAGACGCCGCCCGCCCGGAGCGGCGTCACCCAGGCGTGGTGATCACGCGTACTCCTGGGGAAGTACGAAGGCCTCAGAGCCTCGGACCCCAGTCGGGCTCTATGAGGCCGGCCCGCGCTGCGGAGACACCAGTCCCACCCCCTGCGCGAGTTGCCCCACCGCGTGCCGGAAGAACACCTCCCGGTCCTCCACGACCCGGTGGAACTGCCCGAACAGCTCGAAGCCGATCAGACCGTACAGCTGGGCCCAGGCCGCGACGAGGGCCGTCACCGCCTGCGGAGGGAGGTCGGGCGCGAGGTCGGCGGCGAGCCGTTCGGCCTCCGGGCGCAGCTCGGACGGCAGTGAGGGGCCCGACAGGCCGGAGCCCTGGTGGGCGTCGCGTGCGATGCCGATGAGCAGGAGGCCGACGCGGGCGGCGGGCGGGACGGTGGTCTCGGGGGCGGTGTAGCCGGGCACGGGCGATCCGTAGATCAGCGCGTACTCGTGGGGGTGGTCCAGCGCCCAGCCCCGCACCGCCTCGCACACCGCGATCCATCGCCGGAAGGGGGCGGTCGCCGGATCATGGGCCGCCTCGGCCCGCTCGCCGAGGGAGTCGTACGCGTCGATGATGAGTGCGGTCAGCAGGTCGTCACGGCTGGGGAAGTACCGGTACAGCGCGGAGGAGACCATGCCGAGCTCACGGGCCACGGCGCGCAGGGAGAGTTTGGCGGCGCCCTCGGCCGCGAGCTGTCTGCGGGCCTCGTCCTTGATGGCCGCGGTGACTTCGATCCTGGCCCGGGCGCGGGCGCCGTGTGTGGTGCTCATGTGAGCAAGTGTGCCATGAAAGGAGAGCAGTGCACACAAACGAGAGCAGTGCTCTTGCTTTGGAGTGCCGACCTCAGGCAGACTGAACCCAGCAAGAGAGAGCAGTGCTCACAAAAGAGAGCACTGCTCCATCAGACACCAGGGGGACCCCATGTCCACACACGTCCAGAAGCCCGGCTGGCTCACCGTCAACGTCCTCAACCGCTTCGTGGCCTGGATGACCCGCCGCGGCATCAGCGTCTGGGGCTCCCGTGTCCTCGCCGTCCGCGGCCGCAAGAGCGGTCAGTGGCGCACCACCCCGGTCAACCTGATGACCCTGGACGGCCGGCAGTACCTGGTCGCGCCCCGCGGCCATGTCCAGTGGACGCACAACATGCGCGCCTCGGGCGGCGGCGAGCTGCACCTCGGCAAGCACGTGGACACGTTCACCGCGACCGAGGTGGCCGACGACGACAAGACCCCGATCCTGCGCGCCTACCTCAAGCGCTGGAAGGCGGAGGTCGGGGTGTTCTTCAACGGGGTGGGCCCGGACTCCCCGGACGACGAGCTGCGCCGGATCGCCCCCGACCACCCGGTCTTCGAGATCACGGTGACGAGCTGACCTCGCCGCCCGTCGCGGGACGGCGGTCCATCGCGGTCAGGGCCCGCTGGGCCATCGGATGGGTGCGGACGATCTCGCCCAGTGACGTCGCCCCCCGCGTGATGTCCTTGAACCCCTTCCAGGCGGGGCGGAAACTCGTCACCGCCGCGTGGAACAGACCGGGGCGACGCTCGAACACCGTCAGCAGCCGCTTGCCGACGCTCATCTCCACCCCGAGCCCGGCCTTGACCGCGAACGCGTAGTTGAGGGCCTGCCGGCGGGTGTCCACGGCGTCGTGCGCCTCGGCGATCCGCACCGCCCACTCCCCCGCGAGCCGGCCGGACCGCAGCGCGAAGGAGATGCCCTCGCGGGTCCAGGGCTCCAGCAGCCCCGCGGCGTCACCGCAGACCAGCACCCGGCCGCGCGACAGCGGCGAGTCGTCGGCCCGGCAGCGGGTCAAGTGCCCCGAGGAGATGCTCGGTTCGAAGCCGGCGAGGCCCAGCCGGCCGATGAACTCCTCCAAGTACCGCTTCGTCGCGGCGCCTTCGCCCCTGGCGGAGATCACCCCGACCGTCAGCGTGTCGCCCTTGGGGAACACCCAGCCGTAACTGCCGGGCATGGGGCCCCAGTCGATGAGCACCCGCCCCTTCCAGTCCTCGGCGACGGTCTCCGGCACCGGGATCTCCGCCTCCAGGCCGAGATCCACCTGGTCGACCTTGACCCCGACATGCGCCCCTATGCGGCTGGCGCTGCCGTCCGCCCCGACGACCGACCGCGCGAGCACGACCTCGCCGCCCTGCAGGACGAGGGCGACCGTGCGCCGGTCCGGCACCGTCGAGCCGTGCTGCTCGACCCGCTGAACGGTGACGCCCGTACGCAGTTCGGCGCCCGCCTTCTGCGCGTGCTCGACGAGCCGCTGGTCGAACTCGGGCCGGTTGATCAGCCCGAACAGCATCTGCTTGGACCGGCGGGTCCGCGTGAAACGGCCGTTGTGCGAGAACGTCACCGCGTGCACCCGGTCCTTGAGCGGCAGCTCGAAGCCGGGCGGGAGGGCGTCGCGCGAGGGGCCGATGATGCCACCGCCGCACGTCTTGTACCGCGGCAGCTCCGCCTTCTCCAGCAACAGCACACGTCTCCCGGCGACCGCCGCCGCGTACGCGGCCGAAGCTCCCGCGGGTCCCGCGCCCACCACGACGACGTCCCACACCTGCCGCACGTCGTCCGCCGAAGAGTTCTCGCTGCTCACGATGGTCTACTGCTCCCGATCAAGCCGCCTGCCCTGCTGTCTCCCGCATCCTACGGCGGACCTGGTCACAGCCCGCTGTGGGAGGATCTACAGCACTCAGCTCTTCAACGTCGCACCCACAAGGAGCGTGCCCATGTCGCCGAATCCGGTCGCCGAGACCGTCGCCTCGCTGATGCCGGGGGCGATGGCGGAGCTCACCGAACTGGTGGCCTTCCGGTCGGTGGCGGACTTCGATCAGTTCCCGAGGAGCGAGAGCGAGGGCGCCGCCCGCTGGATCGCTGACGCGCTCGGCGCCGAGGGCTTCCAGGACGTGGCCCTGCTCGACACCCCCGACGGGACCCAGTCGGTCTACGGGTACCTCCCCGGCCCGGCGGGGGCGAAGACCGTCCTGCTCTACGCCCACTACGACGTGCAGCCGCCGCTGGACGAGGCCGGCTGGACGACTCCGCCGTTCGAGCTGACCGAGCGCGACGGGCGCTGGTACGGGCGCGGCTCCGCCGACTGCAAGGGCGGTGTGATCATGCACCTGCTGGCGCTGCGGGCGCTGAAGGCGAACGGCGGCGTGCCCGTCCACGTCAAGGTGATCGTCGAGGGCTCGGAGGAGCAGGGCACGGGCGGTCTCGAGCGGTACGCCGAGGAGCACCCGGACCTGCTGGAGGCCGACACGATCGTCATCGGCGACGCGGGCAACTTCCGCGTCGGCCTGCCGACGGTGACCTCCACGCTGCGCGGTATGACCCTCGTCCGCGTCAGCGTCGACACGCTCGCGGGCAATCTGCACTCGGGCCAGTTCGGCGGTGCGGCGCCCGACGCGCTCGCCGCCCTGATCCGCGTCCTGGACTCGCTGCGCGCCGAGGACGGCTCGACGACCGTCGAGGGGCTCGCCTCGGACTCGGCCTGGGAGGGACTGCAGTACGACGAGGAGCAGTTCCGGCAGGACGCCAAGGTGCTGGACGGCGTCGAGCTGATCGGGTCCGGCACGGTCGCCGACCGTATCTGGTCGCGCCCGGCCGTCACGGTCATCGGCATCGACTGCCCGCCCGTCGTCGGCGCCACCCCGTCCGTGCAGTCGAGCGCCCGTGCGCTGATCAGCCTGCGGGTGCCGCCGGGCGTGGACGCGGGCGCGGCGACCAAGCTGCTCCAGGCACACCTGGAGGCGCACACGCCGTGGGGCGCGCGGGTGAGCATCGAGCAGATCGGCGAGGGCCAGCCCTTCCGCGCCGACACCACCAGCCCGGCCTACCAGGCCATGGCCGCCGCGATGGCGGAGGCGTACCCGGGCCAGGAGATGCAGTACGCGGGCCAGGGCGGCTCCATCCCGCTGTGCAACACCCTCGCCTCGCTCTACCCGAGTGCGGAGATCCTGCTCATCGGGCTGAGCGAGCCGGAGGCCCAGATCCACGCGGTGAACGAGAGCGTGTCCCCCGAGGAACTGGAGCGGCTGTCGGTGGCCGAGGCCCTGTTCCTGCGCACCTACGCGGCAAACTGACCGCTCTCCCCTCGGCAGAGGCCCTCGTCCTTGGACGGGGGCCCACCTCTGGCGCGACGGGCACGAGCTGACGCCGGTCCGGCGGGTTCCGGTGCCGCGATCGCCGGGGCGGTGTCCGGGCTCGGCCGGGATCCCCGGGACGTTCGGCGGATCGTGCTCACCCACTTCCACGAGGACCATGCGGGCGGTGCGGGCGAATTCGCCGCGCTCAGCGGTGCCGAGGTGCTGGTCCACCGGCTCGACAGCCCTGCCGTGCGAGGCGAAGTCCCGGGCCCGCCGCCGGTGTTCGAGGAGTGGGAGCGGCCACTGCACGAGCAGGCCCGAAGCTCCTGCCCCAGAGGGACTGCGTACGGCCGCCTCAGGTCACCGAGTTGTCCGGCGGCGACGTGCTGGACGTGGGCGGCGGGGCGCGGGTCGTCCATGTCCCGGGGCACACGCTGCAAGATGCCGCCGATTCCCCGCGCCCTGACCCGAACGGCAGACCCTAGTCGAGCGCCGGGTCCAGGACGATGTCCTCATCGCGCGCGGTCAGGGACGGCTCCTCGGGAAAGTGGCAGGCCGTCAGGTGGCCGGTGGGGCTGTCGGCTGCCCGCACCAGGGGTGGTTCCTCTGTGGCGCACTTGTCCTGGGCCTTCCAGCAGCGGGTGCGGAAGCGGCAGCCGGAGGGCGGGTCGATCGGGGAGGGCACGTCCCCGGCCAGCCGGATGCGTTCGCGCCGCTCCGTGGCGTCCGGGTCCGCCTCGGGCACGGCGGACAGCAGCGCGTGGGTGTAGGGGTGCCGGGGCCGGGTGTAGAGCGACTCGCGGTCGGCGACCTCGACGATCTTGCCGAGGTACATCACGGCGACCCGTTCGGAGAAGTGCCGTACGACGGCGAGGTCGTGGGCGATGAAGACGAAGGCGATGCCGAACTCCCGCTGGAGGTCCTGGAGCAGGTTGACGACCTGCGCCTGGATGGAGACGTCCAGCGCGGAGACGGGTTCGTCGGCGACGATCAGCTTCGGCCGCAGGGCGAGGGCGCGGGCGATGCCGATGCGCTGGCGCTGGCCTCCGGAGAACTCGTTGGGGTAGCGGTTGTAGTGCTCGGGGTTGAGGCCCACGGTCTCCAGAAGTTCCTGGACGCGCCGCTTGTGGCCCTGGGGCGGGTTGATGCCGTTGAGCCGCATCGGTGTCTCGATGATGGTGCCGACGGTGTGCCGGGGGTTCAGCGACGAGTACGGATCCTGGAAGATCATCTGGAGGTTGCGGCGGGCTTCCCGCATCCGTGCGGCGGGCCGGTGGGTGATGTCCTCGCCGTCGAACAGGACGGAGCCGCCGGTGGGTTCGAGCAGCCGGGTGATCAGACGGCCCGTGGTCGACTTGCCGCAGCCGGACTCGCCGACCAGTCCGAGCGACTCGCCGGGCCCGACCGCGAAGTCGATGCCGTCGACAGCTCGTACGGCCCCGATCTGCCGCTGGAAGATGATGCCCTGCCGGAGGGGGAAGTGCTTCTGCAGACCGCGCACTTCGAGGAGGTTCTCCCCGGTGGGGCGGTCGGTGGCCGGCCCGGTGAGGGGCTGTGTGGTGCTCACGGCGTGTTCCCTTTCGTCAGCTCGTCGCCGTCGGTCCCGCCGCGGATCTCCTGTTTGGCCTCGTCGGTGAGATGGCACGCGGCGAGGTGCCCCGCGGTGCCGGAGACGAGGCGCAGTTCGGGCCGGTCCACGGTGCACCGCCCCTCCGGCACCCAGCCCTTGTAGGCGCAGCGGGGGTTGAAGGAGCAGCCGTCCGGCAGGTTGATCAGGCTCGGCGGTGTTCCGGGGATCGGGTTCAGCCGCTCGCCGACGTCGCCGGTGAGGTGCGGCATCGACTGCAACAGGCCCCAGGTGTAGGGGTGCTGAGGCTGCTTGAGCACCTCGCGGGTGGTGCCGTACTCGATGCGGCGGCCGCCGTACATCACCAGGATGTCGTCGGCGACGTCGGAGACCACGCCGAGGTCGTGCGTGATGATGACGACGGCGGAGCCGAACTCCTCCTGGAGGTCGCGGATCAGGTCGAGGATCTGCGCCTGGACGGTGACGTCCAGGGCGGTGGTGGGTTCGTCGGCGATGAGCAGGGCGGGGTCGCAGACCAGGGACATGGCGATCATGGCGCGTTGCCGCATGCCGCCGGAGAACTGGTGCGGATAGTCCCTGACGCGGCGCTCGGGCTGCGGGATGCCGACCCGCTTCAGCATCTCCACGGCCCGCTCCCTTGCCTCCTTCTTGGAGACCTTGTGGTGCACGCGGTAGGCCTCGGCGATCTGGGCGCCGACGGTGAAGAAGGGGTGCAGCGCGGAGAGCGGGTCCTGGAAGATCATGGAGACGGTACGGCCGCGCAGTTCGCGCATCTCGGCCTCGGGCAGGGCGACGAGTTCCCTGCCCTCGAGCCGGATCTCTCCGGAGACCCTGGCGCGGGTGCCCTTGTGCAGTCCGAGCAGGGCCAGCGAGGTCACCGACTTGCCGGAGCCGGACTCGCCGACGATGCCGAGGGTCCTGCCCTTCTCCAGGGTGAAGGAGACGCCGTCGACGGACTTGACGAGGCCGTCCTCGGTCGGGAAGTGCACCCTCAGGTCGGTCACGTCGAGGAAGGGTGCGGGCGCGGACGTGACGTCCGCGGGCTGCGGTGAGGTCTGAACGGACACGGGTGTTCCTAAGGACGGAAGAAGGGCTCAGGCGAGGCGTACGCGCGGGTCGACGAGGCCGTACACCAGGTCGACGACGACGTTGGCGAGGACCACGAACGTCGCGGCGAAGAGTGTGGTGCCGAGGATGACCGGCAGGTCGGAGTTCTGGACGGAGTCGACGGCGAGCTTGCCGATACCGTTGATCCCGAAGACCGACTCGGTGATGACCGCGGAGCCGCCGATCAGGGAGCCGACGTCCATGCCGAAGATGGTGATGATCGGGGTGATGGCGGCCCGCAGCCCGTGTTTGAGGACGACGGTGGCGGCCGGCAGGCCCTTGGCCCGGGCGGTGCGCATGTAGTCCTCGGCGAAGACCTCCAGCATGGAGGAGCGGGTGAGCCGGGTGTACATCGCGAGGTAGACGATGACCAGGGTGGTCCACGGCAGGATCAGCCCCTGGAACCAGCCGGCCGGATCCTCGGTGATCGGCGTGTAGCCGGAGGCCGGCAGGATCTGGAACTTGTCGACGAAGAGGTACAGCAGGAGCAGGCCGATGAAGTAGATCTGCACCGACACGCCGAACAGGGCCAGTCCGACCGCCGCCTTGTCGGCCGCCCTGCCCCGGCGGACGGCGGCGATGGTGCCGAGGCCGACGCCCAGGATCAGGAACGCCACCGCGGCGCCGAGACCGAGGGAGAGATCCGCCGGGAAGTCCTGGAGCAGCGTGGTCAGGACCGGGGTGTCCGTCTGGAAGGAGACGCCGAGGCAGGGCGCGCCGCAGTGGATGCGGACGCTCTGGTCGCCGAAGTCACGGCCGGCGAACAGCCCCTTGAGGAACTCCCAGTACTGCGTCAGGTAACTCTGGTCCAGGCCCAGCGAGTGCTTGATCTCCGCGAGACGGGAGGGGGAGCAGGTCTTTCCGCAGGCCAGAAGTGCGGGGTCGGACGGCAGCGCGAAGAAGATGAAGAAGGTGATCGTGGTGATCACCAGCATGATCACGGCCGCTGCCAGCAGGCGTCTGATGAGGTAACGAAACATGGGGTGCCGGGACCTGACGTGAGTGGGATGCCCGCCGGCGGACCGGGCCGCCGGCGGGGTTCAGAGGGAGTGCGTCCGTCAGTGCTTGACGTAGACGTGGACCAGGCTCGGCTCGGCCACGATCGTGTCGGGGATGACACCGCCGACCTTGGAGCCGGACATCTCGGTGAAGTTCATGTACATCAGCGGGACCACGGCGGCGTCCTTCAGAATCTGCTGGTCGATCTGCCCGTAGGTGGCGTTGCGCTGCTTGACGTCCGACAGCTTGGCGGCCTTGTCGATCAGCGCGTTGACCTTCGGGTCGTTCAGATACGACAGGTCCTGGTTGGCCTGGGGGTTCTTCTTGATCAGCCGGCCGTCGAAGAGGGTCGGCAGCACCGTGGAGGCGTTCGGCCAGTCGGCGATCCAGTCGCCCCAGGTCAGGTCGTACTGGTTCTTCGTGTTGTTGATGGTGCTGAAGTAGTTCGACGCGTCGATCGGGGAGATGTTGACGTGGATGCCGATGCGCCCCAGCGCGGTCTTCACCGCGTCGGCGAAGTGCTCCTGGGTGGGGGTGTTCTCCACCGCGATGGACATGGCCGGCTTCGGGTTGCCCGCCTGCTTCATCAGGGCCTTGGCCTTGGCGAGGTTGCCGGCCGGGTTGGCGCTGTACTGGTTGAACTTCTGGTAGCCGCCGATGCCGGGGCTCAGCATGGTGGTGGCGTAGTCGCCGTACGCCGAGCCGCCGAAGGCGCCGCGGACCGTGGTCTTGTCGATGGCGTACTCGATGGCCTGGCGGACCCGGAGGTCCTTGACGCGGGTGGTGTTGATCGCCAGGTAGTTGATGCCGGGCGCGGCGATCTTGTAGTAACGGCCCTTCAGAGAGGGGTCATTGGCCATCTGAGCCAGGTCGGAACCGGCGATCGGCCACTGCTGGATCGAGGTCTGGGCGGTGCCGGCGTCGGCCTTGAGCTGCTGGTCGATGGCCGACTCGTCCTGGCCGAACCTGACGTCCATCCCGTCGACGTTCTGCTGCCGGATCGGGTCGGTCGACTGCGACCAGTGCGTGTTCCGCGTGAGCACGAGTTCCTTGTTCTTGGTGTACGACTTGATCATGTACGGGCCGTCGGACCAGACCTTGGTGTCGTAGGTCGAGCCGGTGTCGTGGGCCTTGGGCACGGCGGACCAGCCGGTCATGGTGGTGGTCTCGTTGAAGTCGGCCACCGGCTGGTTGAGGTGGAAGACGATGGTGTACTTGTCCGGCGTCTGGATGGAGCCGAGCCGCTTGCCCTGGTAGGGGCCCTTGTAGTCGGACCCGCCGACGAGCCACTGGGAGGCGTAGGGCGGGCCGCCGTTGATGTCGGAGGAGAAGAAGCGCTCGACGCCGTACTTGACGTCCTGAGCGGTGACCTCGGTACCGTCCTGGTACTTGACGCCGTGCCGGAGGTGGAAGGTCCACACCGTGGCACCCTTGCTCGGCGTTCCGGTGTCGGTGGCCAGATCGCCGACCAGCTTGGGCTTCGGGCCCGTCTCGTCCCAGCCCGTGAGGGTTCGGACGATCTCCTGGTCCATGCTCTGGCCCTCGGTCGTGTAGACACGCTGAGGGTCGAGGTGGTCGAAGTCCGCCTTGTTCAGGACGGTCAGGGTGCCGCCCTTTCCGGGGGACCCGCTTCCCGTGGTGCTGGAGGAACCTCCGCATGCGGTGGCCCCCAGGGCGATCACCACGGCGGAGGCCGTGAGAGCGACCGTGCGCGATCTGCGCGTGCTGCGCGTCATTGAGGAAACTCCTTCTTGCTACGGGCGCGGCGGCCGTTCGTGGGACCGCCGGGCCGAAAACTCGGGGGGTGGCTCTGTCAGCCGCGCCGGGCGCGGGGATCCAGGGCGTCCCGGACGCCGTCCCCGAGGAGGTTGAGCGCCAGGACCAGCAGGAAGAGCAGGACGCCGGGCACGAAGAGGTACATCGGGTCCTGGAGGAAGAACTGGGAGGCGTCCGAGAGCAGCGCTCCCCAGTCCGGGTTGGGCGGGATGACGCCGACGCCCAGGTACGAAAGGGCCGCCTCGGTGGTGATGTTCTGCGGGACGGCCAGCGCGAAGGAGATCAGGATCGGCGCCCACAGGTTGGGCAGCAGCTGCCGGAAGAGGATGTGACGCCGGCCGGCGCTCATCAGCCGCGCGGCGTCGACGAACTCCCGTTCGCGCAGGGACAGCACCTGTCCGCGCACCAGACGGGCGGTGTACGCCCAGGCGAAGACGGCGATGTTGAGGACCAGGACGAGGAGGCGGAGGTTCTCGTCGGTGCCGCCGTGGGTGTTGGTCTGCAGCGCGTTCTGGATCACCGGCGTGAGCGCGATGATGAAGAGCAGCTGCGGGAACGCCAGCATCACGTCCATGATCCGGGACAGCAGGGAGTCGACCCAGCCGCCGAAGTAGCCGGCCGCGAGTCCCGCGACGACACCGACCACGGTGGACAGCACGGCCGAGGCGAAGCCCACGTACAGGGAGGTGCGCAGGCCGTAGACGATGCGGGCGAACAGGTCGTAGCCCGTGCCCGGTTCGACGCCGAGCAGATGCTGAGCGCTGATGCCGCCCAGCGATCCGTAAGGGAAGTTGCCCGTGTCCGGGTTGATCGCCTTGTTGTCGGGGGTGATCGGTCCCCAGCCGGTCAGTGCGGTGAGGACCGGCGCGAGCAGGGCGATCACGATGAACAGGACGGTGGCCGCCAGCGCGGCCGTGGTGACCTTGTCCCGCCTGATCCGTCGCCAGGCCGTCCGGGCCGGTGAACGGCCGGCGACGACCGGGCCGCCGGGTCTGCTGTCCTGCGTCGACGGCTCGGTCAGCAGCGCGGTGCCGCCGCCGGTGTCGACCGGCTGGTGTTGCGTGGTCATCGTACGGACATCCCGGATCTGCCCCTGAGGCAAGGAAATTGAGTGGCGGTCGTGAGCGCCGCCGTGAGACATTGCGGACTTTCGCAATGCCGTGCGAGGCCGGTCAAGCCGAGCAGGGGCCAGAAAAGGGATTGTTTGCGGTCATGGAAAAGTGTTGACGAGAGCGGGGAATGTGATTACCCGCCGCGTGAAGGAATGAGGGCGATTCCTTGAGCGGTGATTGGCATTGCCTCCGGGCGCGTTTCCTCTCGCTTTTCCCTCGGAATCCCCCGCGCCGGGTAAAGGGCACGCACGCGGACCCCGGCTCAGCCGACAGGCACCCCGGCTTCCAGGTAGAACGCCGCCCCGCGTTCGCGTGCCCTCAGGGCCCAGCGCAGCCGCTCGTAGCGCACCGGTGGCAGCAGATCGGCGGCCTCCTCCTCGGTGACGAACCGCCAGTCGCGCAGTTCCGGCCCGGGCAGCACCAGCCGGCCGGCCTCCGCGGAGTGGAGGAGGCCGCCGTCGAAGAGGAGCCGCAGGCCGCCGAAGCCAGGGGGCGCGGGGCGCTCCCAGTCGACGACGAGCAGGCTCGGCACCTCGTCGAGGTGGATGCCGGTCTCCTCGGCGACCTCCCGGACACCGGCCCGCGCGGGTGCCTCACCGGGTTCGACGACTCCGCCGGGAAACTCCCAGCCGGCCTTGTAGGTGGGGTCGACCAGCAGCACCCGGTCCTGTTCGTCGAAGAGGAGCACACCGGCGGCGAGCGTCTCGGCGGTGGGCTCCGGTGTCTGCACGATGTCGCAGACGGGCACGGAGCCGCCCTGCACGGCCTCGGCGATGCGGGCGGCGGTCTCGTACGGTGTGAGGTCGCTGGTGTCGACCGGGTGCGCGTCCGCGGTGAGCCAGGAGGCGAGCGCGGCCCGGTACGGCTCGATGTGGTCGGCGGACCACTGGCGTATTCGTATCTCGCCGTCGGGGAGGTCGCGCGGAATCTCACGGCCCGCGATGCGCTCCCGCAGTATCGTTTCGGCCGGAGCGAGCAGGATGTGGCTGACCGGAATCCTGCGCGCGGCCAGGCCGCCGAAGATCTCGTCGCGGTACTCCTGTCGCAGCAGCGTCATCGGGACCACCAGGGTTCCGCCGAGCTCGGCGAGCATCGCGGCCGCCGTGTCGATCACGAGCCGTCGCCAGATCGGCAGGTCCTGGAAGTCGCCGACCTCGGCGAGGCGCTTGGGCGGCAGCAGATACCGGAGCGCTCCGCCGATCACCTCGGGGTCGAAGAGCGTACTGTTCGGGATCAGTTCGATCAGTTCCTGTGCGGTGGTGGTCTTCCCCGCACCGAACGCGCCGTTGATCCAGACGACGGTCACAGGTCCCCCTCTTCTGTTGGCCCCCTGAGGCTTGCCCGCTCCACCCGGCCACGGAAACCAGCCC